>AWNV01000024.1:0-15000 GCA_000493965.1 Candidatus Aminicenans sakinawicola JGI OTU-1 | reverse complement strand
CTTAAAGGCACTCCCGAAGAAGGCTGGTTTCCAGAGCAGTGTATATCTGTAGAAGAAGCTATCAAGGCTTACACAATCAACAACGCATTTGCGGCTTTTGAAGACGATCTCCGCGGCTCTTTAGAAGAAGGAAAACTTGCTGACATCACTGTGTTTGATAGAAAAATGCTCGAAATTCCGAAAGAAGAAATATTAAAAGTAGAAGTTGAGTATACAATTATTGACGGGAAGATAGTTTTTGAAAAAAAATAACTTCTATTTAATCTGAACAACCTTTATTCTTCCTGAAATAGCAAGAGTTATTTTATATTCCCCGCCCGAATTCGAGATAATTATAGTAGCCAAATTAGAAACTGTTCCCTTGGGATGAAAAGTTGGACTGTTATTAGCTCGGATTGACACCGCTTCTAGAAAAAAGGTCTGTTCACATATCCATTTATTTTGAATTTCATTGTATTTCTCGACAACATAGCTCGTTGGGCCAAATTTGATTCGGTACTTCACTCCATCAAAAATTGCCTTATACCTGGCATAGTGCATTCGTGAATTAACCTCCCAAACTGCCTTTTTCAGCCGGTACTTTGGGGAAATATTTATAAAAGGCATTGACATTATTCCAACTACAACTGCTAGAACAAACATTGAAGTCAAAACCTCTAAAATTGAAAATCCATTTTTTTTTATTTCTACTTGTATCATTGCAGCCTTAATCTTCCTTCCATTCAATTACCTTCAAAGATGACAGATAAAGAACGGGTTTTACTGTTTCTGGAGCATTTTGAAGAAGGTCTTTTTTCTCCAAAAACCGCTCATCATAAGTAAGTTCAAGCCTATTCCCATTAGAGGTGTAATCCGAAGCATGCAGGCTTCCTAAAAGGTGGACTGTTTTTTTCTCTCCCTGGATATTGAAGCCTTTTCCAGAAGCAGTTAGAGATGCTTGAATTGTTATCTCCTTAGGAGCATTCTCATCAATGACAATTTCCCCATCTCTCGGTCTGCCACCCAAAAAATCCTTTCCTGTAGCAAATATGTTCAGTTGAGAGTTTGAATCTTTAACATAAGGGATTCCTTCTTCCCACTTCAATCCTTGACATATAAGGTGAGAAGAAATATTTACCCTGCCGGATGAAATAATTGTCAAGTTTACACCACGAAGAATACAGGATGCTTTTTCCTCTATGGACAGGACAACTGTACCTGATGAATCTATGACTCCCCCTCCAAGTGAATGGATTTCCCCATTGACAATAACAATTCCTATAGGAACAAGGTCATATACCTTAACTCCAGCAGCTGAGAAGAAAAGTGTTTTTCCCTTGGCCGGACTGAATTTCAAAACCCAAAAGCTTTGTCCGATCTTGAAATATAGGACCTGGAACTCGTCTTCGATAGCCATGGTCATTTCATCCAAATCTCCTTGGACAAAAATCCCGCCAAGGCCCATATCATCTTTGATCAAATAAACACCATCCAGTATAGGTTCTTTCGATATTTCTAACCCAAGGGCTGACCTTAGTTGAGAGGTAGAAAGATCCTGTGGATAAAAAATATTTATTTTTAAGGCTTTGTTTATTTGAGGAACTGCTTCATTTGGAAGAAGGTCCCTAGAAAAATCCGCTTTAGGAAGAATTTTATTCTTTTGGGAAGGAAGAATGTCAATTTTATTTTTTGACAAAAAACTTTTCTTTTGTTCCGTGTCTAATTCTTTATCTATAAGAAGGGGAATTATGGAAAGAGGGAGATTGCCGGTAAAAATATTCATAGAAGCTTCAAGATCGGATCTCTTCCTTTGCTTAAAATTTTTTAACATTCCTTCAGAACAGATATCTACTCTGTATGCTGCACTAAAATGACTGGCTTCTTCTTCAATTTTTTTTAAAGAAAAAACTGTGCTGCTTTCCCATCCCAACTTTTCCCAATTTGAAGCGATAGTAAGTGGAATTTCCGATTCAAGAAGTTTCTCAATTATTCTCATACCTTTATTCACAGCGTCTTCTTTTAGCACTTCTGTTTCTCCCGAAGAAAGAACTGATAAAGAAGTCCTATTTAAGGCTAACTGAACAAGTTGATTGAAACTTTGCTTGATTCCGTTTTCGGAAGCGTAACCCAGAAGCATTGAATTTTTCTTACAGGCAGTCAATCTTATATGAATCTGTGAGTTATAAAGCATACCTAACCCAAGAACAGAAAAAATGAAAAACATAAAAATTGAGATAAGAGTCATACTCCCTTTCTTAAACTCATTCTCCCGCTTTGAGAGCAGAGACCAGGGCAACATTTTCCGGAAAAACAGAAATTTCATATTTTTTCTCCTTGTTTGTCTTCAGGCTGATGCTTAATTTCAAAAGATTCGAAGCTTCATTATAATCGAATCCAAAAAACGCAGTTTCTTCAAGAAGAGGCTGCGCTGAACTGCTATTTACCTTTCTTCTCAAGGTCTGACTGCTTTCGTCAAAAAAAAGTGAAACTCTTTTTATCATGATTACACTGCAGTCTTCCTTTGAATAAGAAAAATCAATCGGTGACGAGAGAACTACGCTGTCCCTGTCAACAAGAAAAACTGCTTTAATCTCTGCTTTTGTTGGGTCAAAAAAGCAGAGCTCCCGGCCTTTTCTGATCTTACTTGTACTTGCTAAGTTTATCCGTATTTGACCTGGTACAAGATCACTTGACAGCATCAGTTGCTTTTCTCTGCTGAGAATAATAAGAGTGCCATTACTCTCACTAATAGCATCAAGCACCCCCAATTCAACAGGGATTATGATTCCCAGGCCACTCTCTGCAAGATCTGTTTTCATTTTATCCAGTGCCGCAAAGGCAGCCTCGCTTGCCTCCTGTTCTTCTTTAACTTTTTGAAACTTACCGCGTGTAAATGCATAAAACTCCATAGTGGCAAGGACAACTAAAAGAAATAAAGACATGGTTATTAAACTTTCAATCAGGGAGAAACCGCTGCCTTCCTTATTCTTTATTCCCTCAAATGATTTTCTCATGATATTATGAATTACCCTGCCTCAGAATCATTATTCATCGTATATTCAGAGTTTCTGTTCCGCCTCATCAGAATCCAAGTTTTCCAGATAAAAAAAGAACTAATCTGGTTCCTTTCTGAGGGTAATTTACATGAAAACATCCAATCTCTATTTTTTTCATGTCTGCATCAACATCCTGAATTCTCCATTCTCTGTAAAATAAATTTTTACTGTCGCCTATCCTAACAAATTCTGACACGGAACCCGCATTTAATTTCTCATCTTCATAAGAAAGAGACTTTAAGTATTCAAGCTTTGCTGAAGCCAATTCCACCGACTTTATGCTGCATTCGCTTCTCTTTTTTACAAGAAGTGAATGGGACATCATTTGAGCTGTCCCTACGATAAGAAAAGTAATTATCGAAGAACAGATAAGAAATTCAATCAGAGTGAAACCATACTGGTTCTTTGCGGAAAAAATTGCCACTATTTCCTCCTTTCGCTTATTTAATGCCTGCATGAGTCGTGCCATTATTGAACTGAAACAAATTCAAGATAAGAACAAAAAAATTACTAAAAGCGATGTCAACATTCGTAGAATACTCATGTTTAAATCTCACTTAACTGTCAACAATAGTTGACACCAAGACTCCTCCCAATTTCCCATCACCCAAAAAGCAAAATTGAAATTATTTATATATTTGGATATAGTAAAGCAGAGGATGAATAATTATGTTTTCCGGAGGATAAACCATGAAAAAAGCAGTTTTAGTTTTAACCATAACTTTAATTCTTCTCTCTGGACTGTTCCTCTTTTCGCAGGAACCTTATAAACTTCCTCCAAAAGAAGTTGTGGATATTGTGAATGCTGCTCCACCTCCTCGCGCAAGCATAAGCCCAACAAAAGACTGCATTATCCTTATAGAATACGAGACTATGCCGTCTATTGTATATATGTCACAGCCGTTGCTCAGAATTGCAGGAACAAGAATTACTCCAAAAAATAACAGCCGCCAGGTTACAACTTTCTATACAGGACTCGTAATAAAGGATATTAAAACCGGCTCCGAAAGGCGCGTTTCTCTTCCTGAAGAATCAAAGTTTGGTTTTCCTTATTGGTCCTATGACGGCAAATGGGCGGCTTTTACACGTTATTTGGATAATGGAATCGAACTTTGGGCATTAGAGCTTAAAACAGGGAAAGCAAAAGCCCTCACAAAAGCTGTTATAAATGCAACTTTGGGCAGGGGCTTCCAATGGCTTCCTGACAACCACCATATCTTATTCCATACCATCCTGGAGAATCGGGGTTCCCCTCCGAAGAAACCCGATGTACCTGTAGGGCCTAATATTCAGGAGACTTCTGGTAAATTCGCAAAAGTCTGGACATACCAAGACCTTTTGAAAGATCCATATGATGAAGCTTTATTTGACTATTATGCAACTTCTCAGCTCTTAAAAATTGATGTTCTTAGCGAACAATCCCAAAAGATCGGGCCTCCAGGGATTTTCCTCACTCCAGACCCCTCACCGAATGGGGACTATCTCCTTGTCCACAAGATAACAAAACCATACTCTTACAGTGTTCCTTACTTCTATTTTACTCACTCGCTGGAAATCTGGGATACAAATGGAGAAATTGTTCATCTCCTGGCCGACCTTCCGCTGGCAGATGCTGTCCCAATGAGAGGCGTTCCAACGGGGCCGAGGGCACTTGAATGGAGAGCACTCCATCCTTCAACCCTCATCTGGGTTGAGGCTCTGGATAAAGGGGACCCTGAGTTAAAACTCCCGTACAGGGATAAAATCATGAGCCTTTCTTCTCCTTTCGAGGATAACCCAAGAGAAGTCATGAAAATTCAACACCGCTATTCAGGCATTTCCTGGTTCAAGTCCGCCGGCGAAGCACTCCTCACCGAATATGACTGGAAAAGAAGATGGCGAACTACATATCTTGTTAATGTTGACAGGCCAGACCAGACCCCTAAAAGAATATTCGACCGCAGCATTCATGACAGATACAATGACCCTGGCTCTCCTGTCTTAACAACAACTCCAAGAGGAGAGATTATAATCCTCCAGGACAAAGACTGGATCTATCTCGCCGGAAGCGGCGCCTCTCCCAAAGGAGACATGCCTTTTCTTGACAGATTAATTTTAAAGACAATGAAGACAAAACGCCTATTCCAATGCGGAGAATCAAGTTACGAGAGATTCATAGATTTCGCAGACAATTCGAGAAAACAAATCATAACAAGCTATGAATCCAAGATAGAACCTCCCAATTATTATTTAATGACTCTGAAAAATAAAAAGAGGAAAACCCTGACAACCTACAAAGACCCGGCTCCTCAGATGACAGGAATGAAAAAACAGCTTATTAAATACGTCAGGAAGGATGGTGTACCTCTCTCCGGAACGCTTTATCTCCCTCCCGACTACAAGGAAGGAGAGAGGATGCCTTTAGTCATCTGGGCTTATCCAATTGAATACAGCAATCCAAAATTAGCAGGCCAGGTCCGAGGATCTCCAAACAGGTTTACCTTCTTTAGAGGAATTTCGCAGCTGTTCTTTGTCACGCAAGGGTATGCTGTACTAGACAGTGCCCAGATGCCAATCGTAGGAGATCCTAAAACTATGAACAACACATTTGTAGAACAAATCGTTGCCAGCTCTAAAGCAGCTATAGACAAACTGGATTCCATGGGGATCATTGATCCTAAACGTGTTGGAGTTGGAGGACACAGCTACGGCGCCTTTATGACGGCTAACCTGCTTGCTCACTGTGACCTATTTGCTGCAGGCATTGCTCGTAGCGGCGCTTACAATAGAACCCTGACACCGTTTGGATTCCAGAGCGAACGAAGGACCCTCTGGGAAGCACCAGAAATATACTTCAAAGTTTCTCCCTTTATGCACGCAGACAAGATAAACGAACCCATTCTTCTTTTCCATGGAGAAGCTGATAATAATTCCGGCACATTCCCAATCCAATCACAGAGGCTCTTTCATGCATTAAAAGGCCACGGGGCCACCGCCCGATTAGTCTTCCTCCCCAACGAAAGCCATGGCTACAGAGCAAAAGAATCTGTTCTTGATGTCCTTGCAGAAATGATAGAATGGTTTGATAAATATGTGAAGAAGAGCCAGAATGAAATCTAAAAAATACTGGCCTCGTCTGGCCAAGCTTTTTTTCCATTACCGTAAAAATTCCCCAATCCTTCCATATCTACCTGTGCGTCTATGGGTGGAGCTCACAAGCTTCTGCAATTATAACTGCATTATGTGCCCAAATAAAGACCTTAAAAAAGAACAGAAAGGATTCATGGAGTTCAAGGTGTTCAGGAAAATAATAGATGAAGCCCGACATTATATTTTCGATATAAACCTTGCTCACCGCGGAGAATCCCTGCTGCACCCTCAACTTATTGAGATGATTGAATATGCTCAACAGAGACATCTGTTTACCAGGATTCATACAAACGGTTCTTTGCTGACAGAGGAATTATCTCAAAAAATCATCTCTTCCGGCCTGGACCGGCTTTCCTTCTCTTTTGACGGTTATGATAAGGAAACTTATGAGAGAATCCGCGTCGGTGGAAACTTTGAGAAAACTATTCGTAACATAGTCCGTTTCTTAGAGATAAAAAAAACCGCAAACTCAAAAAAAACCGCAAACAGCCATCGAAGTTATCAATTTCAATAATAAAGACAAGGCAGAGCCTTCTAAAGCAAAAGAAAAATTTCATGATTTGTTTAAACATCTACCGCTGGACAGTTTTGTCATGAAAGAACTCCATAACTGGGCAGGTGAACTAGAAAAAAAGGAGGATAAAGCAAGATATTCTGTCTGTCCTTTCCCATGGAATGCTCTAATTATATTCTGGAACGGTGATATTCTTCCATGCACCCAGGACTTTTTCGGCCGCTATATTGTGGGAAATGTAAAGGAGGCTTCTTTGGAATCAATATGGAACAATGAAAAAATGGTCTGGCTTAGAAAAAAACTTTCTTGCCGTAAAATAGACGATATTGAAACCTGCTCAAAATGCGACAGGTTATGGAGAGCCGGGTTTTTAGGTGTGCCCAAAGAATACATCTGGAAATTTATCACAAAAAAAATGCCATAATCGAAATTATTTATCTACATATCCAAGGCTTCTTAATCTTTCACGCATTTCTTTAGATATTTTTTGCTTTTCGCCTCTGACTTCACTTTTTTTTGCCTCATCCATTTCTTTTATTAATATTTTTATATACTGAAATAAATAATTCCTTTCTTTACACTCTTTCGAAAACAGATTTTCTCTCTCTCCGGGATCTTTCTCTAAATCATATAATTCGAGCTTTGACATGATGCTTGGAGGCCTATGAACAAAATATTTATAACTATCCCTTGTGTATTTTTCATTATAGATAATTTTAAGATTATCTTTGATTACTGCGATTTTTCCAGGAAGCATTTCAAAGGGCTTAAATCTAAATATCGAGGACACAACAGGCCTGTTAAATCCTTTTCCGTCTTTAATAACAGGCATTAAAGATCGGCCGCTTACATCTTTAGGTGCTTTCATACCATAAAATTCCATTAAAGTAGGTAAAACATCCAATAGACTCACATTTTCATTTATTTTTTTTCCGCTGAATTGACTATATGGAAATTTTATTATCAACGGAATTCTAATCTGTTCATTGTATAAATCAGATCCATGTGCCCATCTTTCATGTTCAAAAAATTCTTCGCCATGATCTGCCAACAGAATGATCATTGAGCTGTCGTATAAATTTTCTGTTTTTAAGAATTCTATGAATTTTCCAAAATAATGATCAAAGTTTAAAATCTCTGCATCATACAGAGATTTAACATCCTCAACAAACCGATCATCACATTTCTTAAATATATATCTGTTTCCTCCCAGATCTCTCTCATAGTCAAAATCTTTTAATTTTGTGTTTTTAGAAATTTTATTTAAAAAACTTATCCTTGGATTATGCGGCGCATGTACCTGATAGGTATGTAAAAAATAAAATGTTTTCGGAAACTTGCACTTAACTAATTTGTCTTCTACCTCCTGGAACAACATCTCGGAGGCCTTCGGAGAAGTAAAGTCATCCCAATTACTAAAATACAAATCAAATCCTCTATAAAAGCCAAATACTGCATTTACCTTGAGACCGCCATTATAACTTAAAGTTATAAAATCCTCTGATATTGATTCAACCAAAAAAGGGATAGAATAAGAAAGTGGAAATACAGAAAGTGGTTTTGATTGCATTACTTTTTCATTTTCAATAACGTAATTTTTCAGTTCCTCAACCTTATGTCCGTGTTCGAGAAGAGAAGTGAACAGACTCATATGAGATGATACGGTCCACGACGAGTTTGAAAAAGCATTCAAAAAAACAACAGCATCTTGAGCAATCCCTTTAATATTTGGAGTAGTCTTTCTTTGATACTCGTACATGCTCATATGTAAAGAACTTAGAGTGTCAACTGAAATCAAGAATATATTTGTTCTTTTATCGGGCGGCAACAACTTGTAAATAACAGGTTTCGAAAAGACTACACCAGAACCTTCCAGGCTTTTCACGACTAAATGTTCATTCTTATCCAGGTTAATGAAAAAAGACAAATCATTATAGCCCTCGTTTATTGAAAGCTCTTCTACTTGATGCAGCTGCCCGTCTTTTCCTTGTTCTTTCTTATAAATTTGCAGTATCCCGTCAGAATCAGCAATACAGCCAAAATTGATGCCAATTTTCCCAATAATTCCGCTTTGAATCTCCATCTTATTGGTATTGGCCTCAAATCTAAATGTCACATTTGTCTTCCCGTAATAAAGATTTCCAAAATAGTCTTTTTTTAGCGACAGCTCCCCCTCTTTTTCTGCATCAATACACGATCTTTCAAAGAAGCATTCTTTTTTTGAACAGTACATTAATCCCATCATCAGCATACAAATCAAGCAGATACTATTTTGTGCTTTCAAACTCACGATTAACTCCTATATAAGTTTCACAATTTTATCATATAAACTAAAACATTAAAATCATACAGTCTAGTACTCCGTATGTGACTAAAGAATTTTACTTGACAACATGGAAAGAAAAATTGATACAATTATTATGCAGTCCGATGAATAGAGAAATTATAAGCGTCTTATCCTGTTTAAAAAAATTTGGCTTTTTCCTTTTTTTACTGACGTTTCTGACAATTACCACATATGCCGAGATTCATTTCACAAATGTTTCAGAGATGTTTGGAACCAGAGGATATGATTATTTTGGAGGGCATGGTGTTTGCTGGATAGATGTTAACAGTGATGGAAAGCTGGACATTTACATAAAAAACGTCGGAGCACATTGTGTCCTAGATGTTAGTAACATTTTATATATCAATTACGGAAGTTATTTCAAAGATGAAGCACTCGAACGCGGTGTGTCTGACAGGTATGCCATTGGAACCCATGGAGCCGTGTTTTGTGACCTCGATAACGATAGAGATTTCGACCTGTTTTCAACCACAACGTATTATGGGATAAGCCCTGCTCACAATCATATCTATCAAAATGATGGAGACGGATTCTTTGTGGATATTACAAACACCATTTCTCCTTCCCAAGAAATAGATACTGCATCCAGAGGAGTGGCTGCTTCGGATTTTGACGGAGATGGAGATATCGACCTCTTCTTTTCCAACGCCCTCCCAGATCCACAATCTTTTAATCCAGCCCCTTTCTTGCCGGAAAAATTAGAAAATTTCTATATCAACAATGGAGACGGCACTTTTACAGCGATGTACCGGGGAATCGACTGGACATCATTTGTTCAGGGGGTAACAGCAATCGATATAGACGGAGATGGAGATATAGATATAGCCGAGGCAAAATTGTCAGGGCCATCAACTATTTATCTCAATGATGGAACAGGTCATTTTTTCGACTGTGGCCGGGACATGGGACTTCCTTCAACTCTAAATATTATAGATAACGGGATGACTTTTGCTGATATTGACAACGACGGAGATCTGGATCTGGCAATCATCAGAAAATATAGAGTAACCCTGTATAAAAACACAGGGGGCTTTTTCAGCCGATACCAAATCATAACAACTGCCGGAAGTTTCCATGTGTGTTTTGGAGATTTTGACCATGACACAGATCTGGATATGTTTGTTTCTGGAGGAAATGTTTATGAAAATAACGGCCAGGGTATTTTCTCACCAGTCTTAAGTGCCGACTCTGGATTGGAAGCTTCTCTCTACAGTAAAGACCCTCGCAGCAGTGCCCTGGGCGATTTTGACAATGACGGGGATTTAGATATCTATCTTGCTGACAAAGAAGGTTATAATTTACTTTTCAGGAACGACATTAATGATTCCAACTGGATTCAAATTGATATATTAGATTACACGGGAGGCATCGGTGCATTGGGAACCAAACTGGATTTATACCTTGCAGGACATCTTAGCCAACCTAAATTTCTTAAAGGCCACCATGAAATTCATGGAGAATATGGGTATCTCGGACAGGACATGCCCACAGTTCATTTCGGCGCTCCTGCTTCTTCAGAATACGATTTAAAAGTCACTTTTCTAAATGGAGAAGAAAGGACTTTTACCAGCATCACTCCAGGTCAAAAAATTCAAGTCTCTTATATTTTACCTCCTTTAAACTTTGCTGGGGTAAAAAAGGAAAACAGGTCTCTTTTCTACAGGGAAACTGTGATTAAATTAACATGGGCACAAAATCCGGGTTCAAATAACATCCAAAAATACAGAATTTATACAATACAAAACAATGGAGACAAAATTATCCTGGAGGAAGTACCTGCAACTACATTTAATTATAGTGTAAGAAATGTGCAAAATTCTGAACTATATCGCTTTGCTTTGACAGCAGTAGACCAGGACAATATAGAAGGAGCGGCCGTATATACAACAGTTAAATAAACAAATTCTTATCAAATCGGGACCTCTTAAGACGGCCAATGTGAAAAACATAAAAAAATATCTAACTCTTCTCCTTCTGTTGCTTTCTGCGGTCTCGGATTTTTCTGGCCGGATTCCCTACTACTACTGAATATTCAGGAAAAGACTTGATAACAACAGCTCCTGCACCGATAACACATCCTTTCTCTATTGACACACCATCAAGGACAGTCACAGAAGCTCCAAGCCAGCAATCTTCTTGTATTGTTATACCGCCTTTCACCAGGGATGGCTGGAACATAATCGGGATGTCTGTCCTTGAAAAGCTGTGATTTCCACCAGCCACTAAATAACAATGCCCCGCCAAAAATGTGTATTTCCCAATATTGATCACTGTCTCTGAAAACAAGGAACAATTTGCAGAGACGTTGGAATAATCCTCAAGGATAATGGATCCCCCCTTACAACTAAGGATAGTACTGCGCCCTACGATAACATTCTTTCCTATTACAATTCCCTGATTGTCTTTTCCCTTTGCATCTAAAACAGCGTAATCATCTATGAAAGAATTGTCCCCAACTGATATTTTATGGGGATGCCTGATAGTAACGTGGTGCCCAAAAGCAACTCCCTTTCCCACTTTTTTTAATATCCTGGGATAGAAAATTTTCCGCAAAAAAAGCCCGAGGGCTCCTGGTATCCTGGATAAAAACACAGCAATACATTCATATTTAATAAGCTGCCACAACCCTTTCTTTCCTACAAATAGCTCTTTGTACTTTTTAAAAGCTGATTTCTTTTCATCCAGCAGGGCTTTTTGAAGACTTGATTTTTGTTGTTCCTGCGATATTTTCATTTTAAAAATTTTACACCAAAACTTCTTTTGGCGCAAACCTCCTTTTCTTAATCTAAAATGACCTCCCGGGAAGGAAATAATTCCGGTTTAATATTAAAAAACAATTTGATTAAACAAGTTAAACCCTATTACAAAACCAATTCCTAATTCCAGGCCCCCAACATCAATTTCAATTTTATCTTCTACGGCAATAGCTCTGGCCTTTTTTAGATAGACTATTAGTTTTAAAAATTTTAACTTCGGGATCTTTATATATGTACCGCATCCCATGCGCCAGGCAAAAGTAGAACCTGAAGTATCATGAATATTGCTTTCTTCTCTGTAGCTATAAAAACCAAGTCCTAATTCCACAAAAGGAATCACATATTTAGTATTAAATAGATATTTTCCGGAAATGGATGAGGGCACAAGATAGAATTTAGTTTCCTCTTCAAAGAATGTTGAAACTCCGGTTCTGGAGAAAAAAACCTATTCCCAAAGAGAGAGCAACATTGTGGTTTTCCCTTCTCAATATGATTCGAGATATGTCTAAAGAGTAGATACTCCCGCCCGAACCATAGATCTGCTTGAAAATATCTGATGCAGAGAAATAATCTCCAAGAGATAATGCAACCATCGTGTTCTCTATCTGTTCTTGAGGATAAGCTTCTATATTACCAACAGCCAACAGCACAAGAGCGAACACAACGAAAATACACTTTATTTTTATTATCTTACTATCTCCTTTGCGTAAAATCACTTGCAATTTCAGAGCACGGTCCTTCTATCCCATCATCTCGAACTAAAGAAATCAAATATTTATAATTACACGAAAGATTGATTCCAACATCAAAATATTTCAACCCATAATCATTGATACCGGAGAAGCCAAAATTCCATGCTTTTATGGGCATGCTCGCTACAAAGTTGAATTCAGACTCATTTCCGGCTGCCATGCTTCTGTAAATCCTATAAGAAGAAAAATTGGTTTTGTCAAAAAGTTTCGGATTGTCCAGCCATGTAATATAATTCCCTTTTCTAATATAAAAAAGTATTCTGTCCGATATCCTTTCTACATGTATATTAATGGGCGGAAAAGGTAGCGATTTTATTTCTTCAAACCAGGTTTCCGCCATAATTTCATAACCCTTTTCGCTTGGGTGAACATTATCCATGCAGAGAAGCGATGTCCATCCCCCATCATCTTCCGGATAGTTATAAAAAACATCGAATAGGTCAACAAGCGGAACCGCTAAATCCACAGCTAATTCTCGAATTTTCTCGTTCAGATAAAAAATTCTATCTTTATAAAAATCATAATACCATCTGTAATCATTACGTGGAATTATCGTTGACAGTAACGGAAACACTCCGGAATCTTTACAGGCTAATACAATCTGTTCCAAGTTAAATGCAGTTGTATCCATAGAGATATGGTTAAAAACAACATCGTTAGTACCTTCCATCAAAAGAAGATATTGTGCAGAGTGATTTGAAAGAACATCATCAATTCTTCCCAATCCGTTTATTGTTATTTCACCCGGCCATCCTTCATTAATCACTGTAGAGTTCCCATAATTTTCATTCAAAACAGCCTCTAATCTTGGAATGTACCCCTCCTCTGGAGCCTCCTGGTAGTCAAGATAACCATAAGTAATGCTGTCGCCAAAACCTATGTATTCGTTTTTATTTAAAGAAGGATGAGGGATGATTTTAGTCTCGTCAATTTCTGTTGTATGAGGGCTCTCCCCAACAAGTTGGTTGAAATATAAGAATTCTGATTGGACAGCATCGTCTAACTGCCAGGTAATTCCCATAATATTATTCAATATGGCGATTTTTGGGCATGAAATTAATTTGTTCTTACTCCTTGAAATTTCTATTTCCCGACTCCATTTCACATCATTTCTATATCTGCAATAGATTCCGTTTCTATCTTTATATGACCTGCTCCAGACTATTATCGGGACATCTCCAAAAAGAAAAGAAATGGCAGGGTAAGAATCAGTAGCCGAATTATCAGTTATCCTCTCCTCTTCTGACCATTTTGACCCATTCCAGAACGAGTAGAAAATCTCATAATCATTACCATCAAAGGCACTCCAAACAATCCAGGGCAACCCAGAAAACCCACAGCCTGTATCAGGCAGGATATGCGGGAATTTGTTGTCTTTATTCAGTTTGTGTGGACTTACCCATTGAAAGCCATCATAAAAAGTGTAATAAATTTCATCTCTACGCCTGTTTCTTCCCACCCAGAAAACCCATATTATATTGTTTCCATCTATTGTAATTTTTGGCGAGTGAGCACCTGAAAAAAAAGGCACGTTTAATAGCCATGTTTCTTCCGATTTCAAGCTTTTGACCAAGACATAAAATTTTCTATCAGAATATTGTACCCATGTCACCCATGGATTGTTTTGCAAGTCAAAGTCAATATCAGGAGAAAAATTTGGAAGTGTTCCCCGCGATATTTTTTCATATGTCAGTATTTTATTTTTTTCCAGTCTGCTTAAATAAATCTCATTCCTTTCAATTCCCCCTTGTTCCCAAAGAACCCAAATCCTCCCTTTTCTATCTTTTTTTATAACAGGGGAAGATGCATTCTGATCAATCAGGATTTCTTGATTATTATATTCGTTATCTCCCATCTTTTTGGTAGCCAGACTTAAGCCTCTATCATTATTTCTGTATATAAAAATCAATTCTTCATTTTTATTAATTACAGGATAAGCAGAGTATCCTTTAATAACTGTTTTTGTTTCATTCCCTATCAAAAAAAACGAGGGAATTATTGAAAAAGACAGGACTAATAAAATTATTTTTAGAGTTTTTCTCATTTAAAAGTTTTATACCATAGCAAATTTTCAAAAGCAATCTCACAATTCCGAATCTTCCTTTAGAACCAGCTACCCTTATCCAGTAAGCAAGAATGGGAAAAATGAGTTAAATTTGGTGAACTACTGTAAGTAAAACGGTTGACACATTTGACAGAATAAAAAATAATCAATAAGAGATCGATTCATGAAAACGAAAATCTTTATCTCAATTTTTTTTCTGACCTTACTGTTTATGCTATGTTCTGAAAAAAAAGGAAAACCTGATTCAGATACCATAATCGACATGCCTAATTTAAAAGCAAAATTTGCCTTCAAAGGCAGAATAGTTTTTCAATCGGACATGGATGGAGACCGCGAGATTTATCTTTTAACAGCAGGAGGGATAAAAAATTTAACTAACAACTCGTGGGACGATGAATATCC
>AWNV01000023.1 GCA_000493965.1 Candidatus Aminicenans sakinawicola JGI OTU-1 | reverse complement strand
TATTGAGGAAGTGGTGGACAAATATCTGGACTGCGGCAATCCTAAGTGTGGATTCGCGCGGATAAAGTGTTCTGATTGTGGGAGAGAAAAATTACTGATGTTTTCCTGCAAGACCCGCGGATTCTGCCCCTCTTGTCATGCCAAGCGTCGTGAGGAATGGAGTGAGTGGATGATTCTCTATTTCTTGCGGACTTCTTGTTGACCGGATATGTTTGTTCTGTGTATTATTGTTGATGCAGCAGTTCAGAGGGTGGAAATTTGATGAAATTTAGAGAAAATTGTCATGAACAAAAAATGAAATTCCCATCGTGATGACCTGCCAGAAGGATACAAAAAGACAGAATAATTTAAGCTAGTTTTTAAGATGACTAACCTCAGAATAGTATCAACATGTGAACGTCTTTATAAGGCTGAAATCTCCGGTCATGGCTGCTTCCAGAATAGGGCCCATGTATTCGTCCACCATGTGAGCTGTTAGAGGTACTGGCATGTTTTTAAGTTTTGACTCAAGTTGAGGGTTTTTTGCGCCCTCGAGAGCTCTCTTGATGTGAGCATTGCTGATTCCATCGATTTCTGAGAGTGTTGCCGGGAAACCTACACGTCTGCCAAGAGCGATCATCCCTTCTGCTACAGCAAGTCCCAATTCTTTTTCTTTAAGAACCGAGGGATCTTTCTTCATCAGATCGTATTTAGCAAAAAGTCCGGCAAGTTGTTTGAGCTGCCTTTGGATGGCAGGTGCGAAGAAGACCGTATAGTAGGGATTTAATATAGCGCAGGCCCTTCCGTGGCTGAGAACATCTACCAGGGCAAAGCTTGTAAGGTGGGCGCCGTTTGTTCCTCCGATCATGATGGCATATCCGCCGAGGTCTGTTCCGAGACCGATAGCTTCTCTTGCTTCTATATCATGAGGTTTGTCTATGACTTTTTCTAAAGAAGCAATTATAAGTTCAATTCCTGTAAGGGAGATTTCTTCTATTTTATTAAAAGACTCATCGTTTGCACCATAATAGACTTCGAGACAGTGTGCAAGGCCGTCAAAAGCGCCATCACATGTGAAAGCCTTGGACATAGATTTTGTAAGGCTGTAGTCAAAAACACACCGCGAGGGGACAACGGCTTCATCGATGATAAGCTTTTTTTGGAGCGTTTTGAAATCTGTAATATTAGAGTATTTTGTCAGATGGGCAGAGGAGCCGGAGGCGGTCTGGACAGCAATATGAGGGAGTAGGGTTTCTTTAAGAGTCTCCAGTCTTTTGCTCACTTTGCCGACACCAAAATATCTTTCGATATCGTCTCCAAGACATGCCAGAACAATGGCTGCTTTTGCAGCATCGATTCCTGATCCTCCTGAAGCAGTGACAATACAATCAGGTTTTGCAGCAAGAATGGCTTCCTTCATCCTGAATACGTCTTCCTTGGGCGAATTAGGTCGAGAACTTGGGGTCTGTGCGGTTATTTCCAGGCTGGAATCCGTAAAGGAATTTAGAATATTGTTGTAATGTTCAGGATCCCGTTTATTGAGGCTGGTTATAAAAAGAACTTTTGGACCCAGAGGCCTTGTAATAGAGCCAACTTTTCTCAGACATCCAATACCATAAGCATAATTTTCCCCTTTAAATTCATCGATAAATTTTTTTGCTTTAGTTTTTAGTTCTTTCATCTTTTTATAATATCATAGACAGAAACAGTCCCCAACTGTTGACATTAGAATTTTTATTTAACAAAATTAGATGGAGTAATGGTAAGGATTATTGTTTGAAAGGAATGAAGAATGAAATATTTTAGAAATCTAGTGATATTTTCTTTAATTTTATTAATGTTTTGGGGATGTGGGAAGTCAAGGAAATGGGTTAAGGACATATCTCCGGATGAGATTGAAGCCCATATTCGATTTCTTTCCGACGACCTGCTTGAAGGTCGTCTTGTGGGCAGCAAAGGCCTGGCGATAGCCGCTCTTTATCAGGAAAATTTCTTCCGGGGCCTGGGACTTGACCCTGCATTCGGAAATGAATATCGTCAGCCTTTTGACCTTAAAGGGACCATGCCTGATAAAAACGCAAGCTTGGAAGTGTTTTCAGAGAATACAAATTTACAATTTAATATCAGTAAGGATTTTGTGCTTGGTTCTGAGCGGGAGGATTGTCCCTATGGGGTAGAAGGAGAACTTGTTTACTGCGGCTATCTTATCCAGGCACCGGAGAGAAACTGGAATGATATTAAAAACATAGACCTTAAGGGAAAAGTACTTCTTGTGGAAGTCAATGAGCCCGGAAATTATCCAGGTGGAATCTTCGATGGAGAAGATATGACATATTATGGCCGCTGGACTTATAAATTTGAAAAAGCATCTCAGCTGGGTGCGACTGGTATTCTGATTATACATAACACAAAAGGTGCTGCGTACGGCTGGGAAGTTGTGCAGAATTCATGGGCAGGAGAGAGCTTTTTTCTCCCGGATAAAGAAAACAACCTTTTTTTTCATGGGTGGATCCATGGAGATGCAGCAGAGAAAATTTTGAATGCTGCAGGCCTGGACAGGATCGCACTTGCGGCACAGGCTGAAAAGGAAGATTTCAAACCTGTTCCACTTGGATTAAGCGTGAGAGTTCGCCAAAAATCTGAATTTTACTCTGTATCAACAGTGAATATAAGTGCCATACTAAAAGGAAAAAACAAAAAGGTCAGGGACCAGTATGTCATTTTTTCGGCTCATTATGACCATTTAGGACGTGATCCACAGAAGGAAGGAGACCAAATTTACAATGGTGCTGTGGATAACTGCTCAGCATCAGCATCAATGTTATCTCTCGCACGGTATTATTCACAGTGTCCTGAAGCTCTTAGGGTAAATCTTGTATTTGTGGCTGTGACTGCCGAGGAAGAGGGGTTATTAGGCTCGGATTATTTTGTCCGTCATCTTCCATTTCCAAAATCTTCTGTTCTGGCAAATCTGAATTTTGAAATGACAAATGTTTGGGGTGAAACAGAAGATGTTTATTCCATAGGCGGGAGACACTCTGATTTGGATGATATATGCAGGCTGGCTGCTGAAAGAATCGATCTGAGATATATCCCGGAAAGAGGAGCTAATTTTGGCTTTTTTTTCCGATCTGATCAATTAAGCTTTGCGCGGGCAGGAATTCCGGCTGTCTGGCTTCATGAAGGAATAACATCAAAGGGAGAAGATAAGGCTTTTATTCAAAAGAAAAGAGACAAGTACCAGAGATATAGATATCACAAGGTTGCAGATGAAATAGAGAAAGATTGGGATCTGAGCGGAACTGTTCAGATAACTCGATGGGCACAGGAAATCATTTCTTTGCTTTCTGACGGCAATAAACTTCCCCGGTTCAAACAGTCTAGTTCTTTCAGACGGGAAGACTGATTTTTCTATTTAAATCCAATGAGTAAAATCTATTTTTTTGATTTTAAAATAAATTATCTTTTTGAACTATGGATTTTATGTTAGAATATAATTCTATGGAGAATAAAAATCTTTCTAGAAGTTCCCATTTTTCAGATTACATATCGCCTTCCCAGATTATTTTTAACCTGAAAGCCAAAGATAGAGTTCAGGCCTTGGAAGAACTCCTGGATATTTTAGTCAGGGAGAATCTTATTGAGAATAAAAAGCCTATATTAACACGGATTATTGACAGAGAACGGCTTGAATCGACTGCTATAGGATATGGACTGGCGCTTCCTCATGCCCGGATGAATACAGGCCAAAACATTGCAGTTGCCATAGGAAGGTCTAAAGAAGGCATAGATTTTGATTCCTTGGATAAAAAGAAAGTTCATCTGATTATTCTAGTTGTGTGGAACCCTTCTATTCCAGGCCTTTTTAACCATCTGTTTGCAGGTCTTGCCAAGTTTTTAATGAGGCCAAGGTTTAGAGAGAGAGTTTTTAAATCCAAGACTTCGTCAGAACTATTCAGGATCTTCTCTGAAATCGAATTGAGATTTCCTCGGATGGAGGATAAAATCATTCACCGGGCAAGCCTGCTCTGGAAACTACAGGAAATCGAGATCCAGAAGAAAAAAGCCAAAAAAACGAAACGTGAAGAATTGAAAAAACAGGCTGACCTGATTCGGGAAGAACTTGATGAGGCGCTCCTGGACAGATTTGACAGGCTTTGGGAGAGATATGGATTTTCTGTGGCTGAGGTTATTGATGGTGTCTGTCAGGGCTGCTATGTTAATGTATCAACTCAAATGAGCTCAGCCATTGAAGGCAGCAATGATATTTACGTATGCGAGAACTGCGGCAAATTTTTGGTCGCATCAAAGGGAACCCAATCTTAACTCATATATGTAATTCTTTCTTAGAACTTCATGGATAACGATCCTAACTTGCTGATATGATTACTTATAATGTAAGTGAAAAAAAAGAAAAAGCCCTGATCGATAAGATGGAACGGCTGGGTATTTACGAGAAAGATATCGTTGAAAAATTTGTCCGCTCAAGCGGGAAAGGCGGTCAGAATGTTAATAAAACCTCGACTTGTGTCTATTTAAAACATATCCCCACTGAAATTGAAGTTAAGTGCCAGAAAGAAAGATTTCAAGCTTTAAACAGGTATATAGCAAGAAAGATCTTAGTAGATAAAATTGAAGCAATGATGCTCGGGAAAGAAAGCGAAGAGCAGCAAAGGATTGAAAAAATCCGGCGGCAGAAAAGGAAGCGTTCTAAAAGAGCCAAGCTGAAAATGCTAGAGGAGAAAAAGAAACATTCACGCAAAAAAGCTGATCGGATATTTCGTCCTGGCCCTGAAGATTTATCCTGAATAATCCATGTTCTCCTGAATTATTCAGATGCAAGGTGCAGGATTGTATGAAGAAGCAGATTAGCACCCTTTTCTAAATCTTCCCAGCGTATATTTTCTTTAGGGGAGTGGCTGATTCCGTCCTCACAGGGGATAAAGATCATTCCTGATTCTGCAATACCTGCGATGATCTGAGCGTCATGGCCCGCACCGCTTGCTAGGGTCATGTACGGATATTGAAGATTCTGGCATTTTTCTTTTAAGAGATTGATTATTCGGGAGGAGAGGTTTACAGGTTCTGTTTTATCCACAATTTTTGAACCAAACTTAAGCCCTCGTGTTAAGGCAATGTTTTCAGCAAAAGATAGGAATGATTTATCAATATCCTGCAGGGTCTCTTTTGATGTGCTCCTGAAGTCAAGGGAAAAGTCTGCCTGGCCTGGGATAATGCTGAAAGCTCCTGGGTGGATATGAATCTTTCCAATTGTTGCCAGGCTTCCATAGTGGGTGGTTGCTACATATTGTGTAATCTTTAGAGCAAAGTCTGCCAGGCCTAAAAACGCATCATGGCGCAGTTCAAATGGAGTTGTCCCTGCATGGCTTGCTTCCCCAAGAAAAGAACACAACCAGTAATTCTTTCCGGCGATGCAATCGACGATTCCAATGGGAATGCCCTCTGTTTCCAGGACAGTTCCCTGTTCAATGTGAATTTCCAGGAAAGCTTCTACCTCTGGCCTTTTTTGTTGTGCTTCCATGATGCTGGTGATTGTGAATTCTGTGTTTTTTAAAATTTCATCGAAAGGGTAGCCAAATTGAGTTTGTCCTTTTTCCAGGGTTTCCCGGTTTAATAGGCCGATGAAAGCCCTGCTTCCAAGAAAGTCACCAACAAGATTTCCTTCCTCGTCTGTGAATGAAGCTGCTTCCACTGGTTTTGAGAGGTGAATATTTTCTTCTTTTATTCTTCTCAAACATTCCAGGGCTGAGAGAACACCGATTGAACCGTCGAACTTTCCTCCATTAACTACTGTATCGATATGAGAGCCAGCCATAATTGTTTTTCCATGGCCTTCTATACGCCCAAAGATATTACCTGCACCATCCTGGCGCAAAACAAGGCCGGCACTTTTGATCCTGTCCTTGAGCCATTCACGAGCCTCTAGGTCTGCTTTGCTGAAAGATGGGCGGCTGACTCCTCCGTTCGCGGCAAGACCAATTTTAGAAAGTTCGAGTATATCTGTTTTCAACCTGTCAATATTTATCCGAACGTCCATACTTTTTCCCCTTTTACTTTTTAAATTTGAATAACTGAATTATTTGCTGTTTGGAGGCCTGGAATTTTTTTCGATAAGGTTTATCATTTCTCTAACGGCCTTTTCTATGCCTACAATTGCAGCTTTAGCAATGATGGAGAAACCGATGCTAAACTCAATGATTTCAGGGATTTCAGCGACAGGTCCGATATTCCTATAATCGAGTCCATGGCCGGCATGTATTTTTAGGCCTGATTTGTGCCCGTATTTAGCTGCCATTATTATTTCATCAAGAGCTTTTGTGCGCTCCTTGCCAGGTTTCAGGTCTGAATATATTCCGGTGTTTATTTCAATCATATTGACTCCAGCTCTCATGCAAGCATCTATTTGCATCAAATTAGGGTCAACAAAAATACTGACTTTCATTCCTGCGTTTTTCAGGTCCTGGATGAAGGGTTTCAGGTGCTCTTCTTGAGAGATAACATCAAGGCCTCCCTCAGTTGTCAGTTCTCCTGGTTGTTCTGGAACCAGAGAGACAATATCGGGTTTTATTTCTATGGCGAGTTTTTTTCTGTCCTCTGCAGCAGCCATTTCTAAGATGAGCTTGGTTTTTATGGTTTTGCGAAGCAATTGCAAATCTCTTTGCTTGATATGTCGTCCGTCTCCTCTTATATGGCAGACAATTCCTGAGGCTCCTGCCTGTTCTGCGAGGAGTGCGGCAAAGACAGGATCGGGTTCATCACTTCGCCTTGCTTCTCTTAAGGTTGCAATATGGTCCACATTAACTGCAAGTCTCACTTTTCCCTCCTATTTTCTCAGTAAAGAAACAAATATCTGTCTTTTCTGTAATATTTCTGATGTAGGAACTCTTTACTTTTTATTATTTTTTTTCTTGAGGATTTTCTTCTCCTTGCCCTTGAATGACTATCCTTACTTTGACTTTTAATTCTGGGGATGACAATTTCAGGTCAGGATTTGGAAGGATGAGATCTGTCTCGAGTTCTGAAGACTTAGTCAGTAAAGACAGGTCAATTGGACTTGTTCTTAGCTTGTATTTCTTGTTTATCTTACTTTCCGGGCCTTTAACAGCAACTTGAGCAGGAATAACTTCAATTTTTTCTAGTGTGAAGCCTTCCTGCATCTTTCCGATAAGGTTTGCTTCCACATCAAGCATGATTTCTTTGGTCATTTCAAGTCTCAGCTTGACCTGGCTTGGATTGATGTCTTTAACTTCAACTCCTACTGGAATACTAATCATCTCTTTTTTCAAAGGAATGTCATTCCGGCCCACGAATGCGTCCTTAAGATCTAACACTGCATGGACATTGGCTGAGGAAATCTCGTTGATCAATCGGTTGGAAGCTCTGATCTTGATGTCCACAGTTGAGAGCGGCTTTTCTACAAGCTCCATTATCGAAGGGATATTATGAATTTCCAGAGGAACTGTCAGATTTTTCTCAGAAAAAACCCTTTCTTCCGGAATCAAAATAAGCCATAGAATAAGAGCCAAAATAAAAGAGAAGAGTTTAATCCCCCAATTTTTTAAAAAGATATTTCTTATTATTCTTTTCATTTTTATCTTAAATAGTTGAGTAAATTCTCCTTAAGTTGTTTCTTGTTAAGATTTCTTTTCAAATGCCCTTTTACAGCAAGACAAATCCTTCCGTTTTCTTCGGAAACAACGATTACAGCAGCATCTGTTTCTTGGGAAAGGCCTATAGCAGCCAGGTGCCTTGTCCTTGTTAAAAACTCTTCTCCCAGTTCATGGGAAGCAGGTAGGGGAAGAAGACAACCTGCGGCTAAGATTTTATTTCCTCTGATA
Source organism: Candidatus Aminicenans sakinawicola JGI OTU-1 (assembly GCA_000493965.1). Classification (GTDB taxonomy): domain Bacteria; phylum Acidobacteriota; class Aminicenantia; order Aminicenantales; family Aminicenantaceae; genus Aminicenans; species Aminicenans sakinawicola. The sequence goes on along the minus strand of AWNV01000023.1, from coordinate 35,887 downwards.
ATAACGGCTCCGTCATGAAGTGGGGAATGAGGGAAAAATATGCTTTCTAAAAGGTCCTTTGAAAGCACAGCGTCTATTTTTGTACCCTGGTCTGCGTAGCCCTTTAATATTATTTCCTTTTCGATTGCGATCAGAGCTCCTATTTTCTTTGAGGAAAGTACTTCTACAGCCAGAAAGACATCCTGTAATTTTTCTGTGAATGATTTTAACAAGACAGGCTTTTTAAGAGAACGTGACCCGATAGATGTTAAAAATCTTCTTATCTCACCCTGAAAGAGAATAATGATGGCAATAATCAGATAAGGTATAAAAATTTTAATTATCCAGTGAGAAACAACCAGTCTTCCCCATTGAGTTATAATAAACATAATACCGACTATTCCCAAGCCAACAGCCATCTGGTAGGCTTTAGTGTCTTTTATTAAGCGGAAAAAAGAGTACACGATGAAAGTTACAAGGATAATATCTATCAAGTCTCCAAGGGTGAAACTGGATAATGCAGTAATGATGTTAGCAAACATAGTTGTAGTTCTTCTCCATATTGTTTATTGAGGAATCAGGATTACGATTCTCCTCCATGATGGCTTCAGCGACAAGGACAGCTCTTTTTATAGGAGCAACATCATGAACTCTTAAGATATGGGCTCCGTGAATAATACTTAATACAGCCGAAGCAATAGTCCCCTCGATTCTTTCCAGTACAGGAAGGTTTAATATCTTTCCGATAAAGGATTTTCGAGAAATTCCAATCATAATAGGGCGTTCGAATTCTTCTAATGCCCGGAGATTGTTGATCAAAAGAAGATTATCATTATGCCTTTTTCCAAATCCAATCCCTGGGTCAATGATGATTTTTTCCCTTTTTATCCCCAGCGTTTTGGCGGTTTCAAGCCTTTCTTTAAAAAAAAATTTTACTTCAGCCAGAAGGTCTTCATAGCTGGGATTTGCCTGCATGGTTTTGGGTGTTCCTTTCATGTGCATCAGAACAACAGGAACATCTCTATTGACTGCAAGTAGAGGCATCTGAGGATCAAAGCGGAGTGCACTGATATCATTTATTATGTCAGCACCGTGATCTAATGCTGCTCTTGCTACTTCCGATTTTGTAGTGTCCACAGAAATGAGGGCATCGGTTTTTTCCCTTAAATCAGAAAGAACAGGAATAATCCGTTTTAACTCTTCCTCAGTGGAAATGGAGTTTGAGCCCGGGCGTGTACTTTCTCCTCCGATATCAATGATGTCTGCACCTTCTTCAGCAAGTTCTAATCCTCTTTTTACAGCTTTATTCTTGTTAAGATATAGCCCCCCGTCTGAAAATGAATCTGGGGTGACATTCAGAATGCCCATTATCCATGTTCTTTGGCCCAATAAAAAGTTCCTGCCTTTAATCTGGAGAATACACTTTTTTCTCACTTCTATTCTTTTGCTGAAACTGTTTTATTTAAAGGTTTTGCTTTTTTTATAACCTTTTTGGTTTTTTCATTCTTGGTTTTTGCTTTTGGAGTACTTTTTTTCCGTTTGGGCAGCTTTTTTTCCTTTAGGATGTCTTCTATTTCTTTAGATGTTAATACTTCCTTTTCAAGTAGAGCTTCTGCAATTGCTATCACCTTTTTCTTATTTTGTTCCAAAAGCTTTTTTGCCCTGTTTAAATTATTATTTACGATTTTTTTCACTTCTTCATCAATCAGTTCAGATGTCTTTTCACTGAAGTTCCTATGTGTTGTTAAATCTCTGCCGAGAAAAATCAGGTCATCTCTTTCTCCGTATGTTAAAGTTCCCAAATCGGACATGCCGTACTGACAGACCATTTTTCGAGCAATTTCAGTGGCTTTTTCGAAGTCATTAGCAGCACCGGTTGTTGTTATATTAAGGCACATATTTTCAGCCACTCGTCCTGCCATGAGCACAGATAGTTGAGCTTCAAGATACTTTTTGGAATAAGTATAGCGGTCGTCAAGGGGTAATTGCTGGGTCATACCTAGAGCCAATCCTCTTGGAATAATAGTGACTTTGTGGATAGGGTCTGCTTGAGGGATTAGAGAAGCAACAAGGGCATGTCCGGCTTCGTGATATGCCGTACTCTTTTTCTCTTCATCGCTTATAATCATGCTTTTTCTTTCTACTCCCATAAGGATCTTGTCTTTGGAGTTTTCCATGTCCTTCATGGTGACTTTAGATTGTCCATGACGTGCGCCAAGAAGCGCTGCTTCGTTGACCATGTTTGCAAGGTCTGCTCCGGAAAAGCCCGGTGTGGAACGTGCCAGCACTTTTAAATTCACACTTTTGTCTAAAGGGATATTTTTTACATGAACTCTAAAGATGGCTTCCCTTCCCTTTGCGTCTGGCATGTTAACCACGACTCTGCGGTCAAATCTTCCGGGCCTGAGAAGTGCTGTGTCCAAAATATCAGGCCTGTTTGTAGCCGCTATGAGGATGACTCCTTCATTGGAATCAAAACCGTCCATCTCCACTAGAAGTTGATTAAGAGTTTGTTCCCTTTCATCGTGCCCGCCACCTAGACCGGCACCACGCTGTCTTCCTACAGCATCAATTTCATCGATAAAAATCAGGCAGGGAGCCTGCTTTTTTCCCTGGTCAAAGAGGTCTCTTACTCTGGAAGCTCCCACACCAACAAACATTTCGACAAATTCAGACCCACTGATTGAAAAGAAAGGCACATCTGCTTCACCTGCAACAGCACGGGCAAGGAGGGTTTTGCCTGTTCCTGGGGCTCCTACAAGGATGACACCTTTTGGAATGCGGCCTCCAAGTTTCTGAAATTTTTTGGGGTCTTTTAGGAATTCGATTATTTCCTGAAGTTCCTCTTTAGCTTCTTTTACTCCAGCTACATCTTTAAAAGTGACTTTCTTTTGGATGCCGGAAAAAAGTTTCGCGCGGCTTTTGCCAAAAGAAAGAGCTTTGTTTCCTCCTGATTGCATCTGCCGCATGAAAAACACCCAGAAAAGGATTATTAGAATAATAGGGAACCATGTGAAAAGATAGGAAAACCATGGACTGCGGGAGGTGTCTTTTACGGTTATGCTTACATTGTGTTCGCGAAGGATTTTTACAAGCTGGTCATATTGTGTAGGAGATATTGTTTTGAAATTGGTTCCGTTGTTATATTTTCCTTTTACCTGGTTTCCTGTTATTGTTACCTCTCCGATCTCAGCCTTTTCGACCTCATCCATGAACTGGCTGAAGTTGATTTCTTTTTCGTTTTTTCCTTGAGATTGAACCACGCTCCAGAGAATGATAATGAGAATTCCAGCAGCGATCCAGAAAAGAAGGTTTTTTAAGGGTTTTGCCTGCTTTTTAGGTCTATTCATAATATATTCCTTTTACATATAACATTTTAGCATGTTTTGCTTTGATTGTTAACATACTCTTTTAAATCTGTGTGTTAAATTTTTATTTGAAAGCATTATAATAAAATGTAGATGGCCCATAGACTGGAAAGACAATTTATGTTCTTGACTGTAATTATATCTTTTTGTAATATGAAAAGCCCTGATGTGGGGCTGTAGCTCAGCTGGGAGAGTGCTTGACTGGCAGTCAAGAGGTCGGGGGTTCGAATCCCCTCAGCTCCACCATCTTATTTTTCCTGTTTAGCCTGTTATTTAGTATTTTTCTTTGTTTTGAGTTTTCAATCCTAATACCATAGTTTCAGCTATTTTTAATCAATTTTGTGACACAGTGGTGACATGGGGAGAAGTCTATTCAATTGTAATGATTCGCTTTTTTATTATTATTTGGTATATTTATAGACTGTGAATATGAACAGGTAAAAGGAGGGGAAAATGGAAAATGCTAAATGTATACTTTGTGGGGCTAACGCAAAAAGAAAATCTCTTAAGATTATTTCTGACCTGACTGAAGCAGCTAAAGATTCAGGTGGATACGGCTACCGATGTGATGACTGTGGATTGTATGCTCTTAATCATCCTGATTGCATCAAGATAGAAAAATTTGCTTCTGATGAATGCAAGAAAAAGCTAGCTGAATATGTAAAAAGCAACCCTGATAAGGAAGGAAAATTCAAAGTAATAACATGGAATGAGATCAAAAAGATTTGTGATATGTTTAGATAAACACCGATTTTCACGGAACTTAATTTCTGAACACAAAATGAAACCGCCTTTTTTGAGGATATAGCAAATCACTGCAAAATCAATAGCTTATAAAATATCTTGTTTCAGATAAAATATCAAGTCTTATATCGCATGACGGATAAAATATGAAAGCTTCAAGGTTAAAACAAATTACAAAAAGATTTCAGTATTTCATATAGTTATCGAAAACATTATGTTTACCCAGGGAAACATGAAAGCTTTTGTCTATTTTATATCTGTCCATGTCTTCGGCAAGATGTTTTATAAAATATTGCTTGACATTTATACCGTCATAATATATATAATAACCATGCGTGATACAAATTATTTCACAAAACCTGTTCACGAATGGCAGCGACGTTACGAAGCACTGCGGGCATCTTTTGTCGATCGACTGCCTGCAAAGGTTGTTGCCGACCGCTTTGGGTATACACCTTCATATATCCATCTGTTAAGACACCTCTTTGTTTATGAAAAGATTGACTTCTCTGAGCCTGTGCCCGAAGGCAAAGTTGCCCGGAGGCGTGTGACTAACGAACTTCGTGAGAAAATTTGCTCTTGGAGAAAGAGCCGATTGTCTGCGGGTGAGATTACCGAGTTATTGTCTGAAGAAGGCGTTGAAATCTCTGTGCGGACTGTTGAGCGGGTGCTGCGAGAGGAAGGCTTTGCAAAACTGCCACGGAGAAGCCGTCTTAAAATCGGCCTGACTGTCAAAGGAGCTATGGTTCCGGCTAGATCGGAAGCCATTACCATAGGCCAGATGGAAGGAAAGTCGTTTGACTGTGATGCAAGCGGTGTTTTTCTTTTTGCTCCCTTTATTGAAAAACTCAACATTAGAGATATCGTAAAGACCGCTGGGTTACCAGAAAGTAAGACGATTCCTGCAATAAGTTACTTCCTTTCGTTTCTTGCTCTTAAACTTATCGGCACCGAACGTTATGCCCATATGGGTGACCATGCATTTGATCCAGGGCTTGGTTTTTTTGCAGGATTGAATGTTCTTCCCAAGTGCACGGCTATGTCTTCCTATTCTTATTCTCTAGATGAGGTGCATCTCCTGCGTCTTCAAAAGGCGTTTATCAAACAAGCCTGCAGACTGGGATTATACGATGGCAGCATTATCAATATGGACTTTCACACGGTCCCTCATTATGGGGATGAATCCGTATTGGAAGAGCACTGGGCCGGGATGAGGGGAAAACGTATCAAAGGTGCGCTTACTCTTTTTGCCCAGGATGCGGTCTCCAAGCTTATTCTTTATACGGCTTCTGATATTAAACGTATTGAGTCCGATGATCAGGTTTTAACTTTTCTCTCCTTCTGGAAAGGAATGAAACGCGGTATAAAGCCTACCTTTGTTTTCGACTCCAAGTTTACCTCTTACTCAAAACTTTCACAGCTGAATACACAAGGAATAAAATTCATAACACTTCGACGAAGAGGAAAGAATCTTTTAAACAAGGTGGATAAAATCCAAGGATGGGAGAAGATCACTATTCCCCATGGAAAAAGAAAATATCCCAACCCTCAGGTCTNNCAATCCATAATATCCCTCAGAGACTATGAGGGACAAGTCCGCCAGGTTATTGTCCGTGGTNNNGGTCATGAAAAACCGTCGTTTCTTATCTCCAATGACTTTGATGTTCCTGTAGAACTTCTTGTGGGAAATTACTCCCGCCGGTGGCGTGTGGAGAATGTTATCTCTGAGGCGGTTAACTTTTTCTATCTCAATGCGCTTTCTTCACCGATCCTTATCAAAGTGCACTTCGATGTGGTTATGACCATGGTGGCCGATACTCTCTACAGTATGCTTGCCCAGAAACTTCGTGGCTTTGAACAATGCGATGCGCCTAAAATCTACAGACATTTTGTTCAAGGCAAGGCAAACTTGAGTGTCAAAGAGGGAGGAGTTATAATCACCTACCCCCGCAGAGCTCATAATCCTATTTTGAGGGCTGTTCCATGGCAGCGTTTACCTCAATCGCTTTCATGGCTTGATGGCATAAAATATACACTTAAGTTTGGGTGAATCTTGGGTGAAAATCTTATATTCCTATGACGGTTAAAATTCCGCGAAAATCGGTGTTAATTAAATTTTTTTTCACTCCGCTAACTGTCCAGATCAACCCCAATGTTTACTACTGCCATTACATACCTCCTTTTTATTGTAACTAGATTTTGGAGCGATGCTACACGAGATGCCATTCTTACTGTTCATGAGAGGCTCCCAATTCCCGGGACCATCAATTTCCTTAATAGGCGCTTCCCCCGTGTAGTTTGGGCAAACATTCTGGACAAAGAGACAGTCATATTTGACTTCTCATACAATGTTGGTAGATACACTCCAAACCACCCAAGAAAATTGTATGGCTTTTCTACAAAACATCAACTTTCTTCTTACTCTGATACCTAATTATCTCCATGAGTTAACATATAAAACAATGGGGAGAGGCTCATATGGCTGGATATATGCCCATCTATCGTTTCCTTTTCCAATGCAGAAAGGATCGCCTTAACCATATTACGCATCAGTTTGTTTTGATCTTCCTGAAGGCCTCGCAATATTCCGTTGATTGTAAGACCGTTTTCTGGTACTTTATAGGAAAGGATGATCTTGATTTCGAGTTTGTCCATAGGGTTACTACCTCCTTTTTTGAAATTGGTTCATTTAAAGGTTGTAGCCCTTCTTTTGTATTCATGTCAACTTTTTCCCGTCACTTTGGGACAAACTCCAATATTTTATAATTACCTTTTTAACAAATTGAACTTCCCAAAGAACTACCTTTAATAATTTTGCCCTTTAAAAACTATGTATTATTTCTTTCACTTTATTACTCCATTTATCCCAATTCAACTCGTTTTCATATTTATCTCTAGAGTTTTTACATAAAGTATAATATTCCTCTTTGTCACTCCAGATTTTTTGAATTGTATCAGCGTAATTGTGATAATCTGCATTCAAAGCAAGCAAATAACCATTTGCTCCATCTTTTACATATGAAGGAACACCGCCTGTGTATGTAGAAATAACCGGCAATCCATAAGCAGCAGATTCACAATATACAATGCCAACACATTCATTGCGTGTTGGCAAAATAAAAATAGAAGACTCCAAATAAAGCTGCTGCAACTTTGCATTTTGATTAACATAATTTTTGTCCAAAAAACCAACCACTCTCATTTTCTCATGTTGAATATCTTTGGGTGGATTTACCCCGCAAACAACAAGCTCTGTATTTATACCTCTCCTATTCAGTTCAACCATCGTTTCAAATGCAATTTTTCCTCCTTTACGAATCCAATCAACTCCTACAAAAAGAAGTTTACAAACAGCACGGCGATTTTTTCTACCTGAGACAATCTCATTTTTAGAAGGGACCATGTCCATATTAGCGCCAAAAGGAATAGTGTATACTTTATCTTTACTACAGCCATAATCTTTTATTACAGATTCGGCAGTCCATTTTGAAGAACAAATTACTTTGTTAGATTTTTTAATAGCCATTGTTTCAATCTGCATACCATATTTTATTGATATTTTCAGTAAATTAGAAAAAGAAGGATAGTAATCTATCATTGATTTGAAAGTTGCGTCTGTTAGGTATAAAATTGGATTGTTTACATCGAGATAAGCTAAAATAAAACTTCCCCCTGAAAAGAATAAAAGATCAATTCTATGTTTTGCAATTTTTTTCTTTAATCTTCGAGCGAAATCATAAGCAATAAAAGGTGAATGCATATATGCAAATTGCCTACCGCTTATTTTCTTACTTAATTTATTGATAATTTTTCCCCATATAACAAACCGATTATCGAGAGGACCCAAGGGTATTACCTCTCCACACTTTTCCAATGCTTTCATTATATAATAATGCAAACCCGACCATGATTTTTTATCATATGGATTTGTCCAAGTACAATATCCTATACGCATTTTTCAAAAATCCTCTGCCATTCTTAACCTCAAATCTTTTCTATTATGTATCTCTCTAGACTCATTTTTTATCTGATTATCCATCAGCTGTTTTCGAATATTCTCTATAGACGTTCTCAAGTCCTTCTCTCAATTCTACTTTTGCTTTCCACCCCAATTTATCCATTCTTCCAACATCCAAAAGTTCCTTTGGTGTGCCGTCGGGTTTTGAGTTGTCCCATTTTATTTCAGCCTTAAATCCCACGATTTGTTTTATTAAATTGGCAAGTTCTTTAATTTGAATATCTTTGCCCTTGCCAGTGTTTCAAATCTCATTTATTTCTTTTGTGTCGCTCCCTATACCACTCAATCGTCTTTTTAAGCCCTTCTTCAAATGTTGTCTTTGCTTTAAAACCGAACTCTTTTTCTGCTTTTGTTGTGTCCAAGCATCTTCTTGGCTGACCGTCAGGTTTTGTAGCATCCCAGATTATTTTGCCTTTAAAACCAACCAATCTTACTATTAGGCTTTGTCCCAAATTGACGGGAAAGATCAAATTCATGCATAGGAAACTATCAATTTAGAAAACATTAACTGCTTATGCATTTTAAGATATTTCTTCCAAAGTTCATCCCAAAGGGCTGGTTTATAGATCTTCTGAAAAGCGGAGGCAATTTGATCACCTGCTTATACAAAGTTTTAAGTCAAGTTAATCTTCTAGCAAAAAAAAGAGATTCAATATTGTTGTTTAACTATCTAGATCAATCATTTTAATCTTTAGTTTTGTCAGATCAGCTTCTCCTGCATTAAGAGCATAACACTCTTTAATATAGTTTCCTTGCGAATAATTATATTTAGCGTAAAAATTTCCTATTTTATTCCAATCTTCAAGGGAGGTCATGAACTTCTCTGGATCTCGCCGATGGAACATCTCGATTGCATATGAATCCACAGCAAGAGCATCTCGGCCAACAAATATAGCATTTTCTTTGAAAGTTCCCATCTTTTCAGGAGAAGGGCTATGCCATCCATATACAAGATATGTTGCATCCAGAATATTGAGGGCTATTCTTTTCCTGAAAATATAATTATAGGCTGTAGACAGCCTGACAGGAAATTCAGTCCAATTAGCACCACCCGTGCTATGAAAATGACTCATGTCCCGTACTAGCCCCATTAGATTTTTAATACACATAGTGTAGCAGGTCCATGGATGTGTTTTAGCCCGGGGGACGTTAATTAACACTGTATCAGGATTATAAAGAATTTTGGCGACATATAGGTTGCGCCATTTTCCTTTATTTAGAGGTTGCTTAACATAATAGCTCTTATTATTTGTTAGTTTGAGAAGCTTTCCACCTTGGCTGATAATAGCTTCTTTTAGAGAAGGATGTTTGTTAATGGGCATTTCCCATCCTTTATCGTGGCTCAAAACTGTAACAGATTTGGCTCCAGCTTCTATACACAATTTAACTACAGCCCCAACAACTTCACTAGAAGTATTACCTAAGTGATATCTGGAGTCTATAGCGTTGACTTTAATAAGAGCTTTCTTTCCACTCACGAAATACCCAATGCCTCCAATAGCATCTAAAGCCACTTTAAGACGGTAATAAGCGGCTATAAATGGTTCAGAAAAACTTCCACCTTTTGCTACCACAAGGTCGCAATCTGTAGAAGGCAGGAGCATGTTTCGTGTAGATCGAGTTAAACTCATTCCTACAATCCCAGCGAAAAAGTCCTTGCTTGTAATCTCAAGAAATTTTCGTCTCGATAATTTTTTGGCCATCTTTATTTCTATTTTGATTATTTTATTTCAAATTTCTTGTTATAACCTTTATTAGGATAAATGAGCATACCATAAGAAAATCTTTTTATTAAAATAAAATTGTTTATAACAATTAAGCACGCAATATATCTGGATTTAAGCTAAGCTTTTGTAAAATCTGTTGAATTTCATCCTTATATATCGGGTTCATAATTATTATTACATCTGGTTTGTAAATTTGCAGAAACTCTGGGGTCACAACTTGCTGTCCTGCTCCTGCAATATATCTTCCTTGCTTTCGTGGATTAATATCTATTACATAATCAATAAGGCCTTGAATTCCAATAATATTTAAAAACGTCACTCCTTTGGATCCTCCCCCCCATACTACAACTTTTTTTCCTCTTTGTTTCATTTTTTTCAGATTACAGCGCCAATACTCTATCTTTTGTCTATATTTTCCCGCAAATAATTTTATCTCTGAAGCTAAACTTTCAAGATCGGTATCAGTATAGTAAGGATATTTTGAAATCTCATAATCTTTAACTGGTAAGGCCTCTATGGTAAGATACTGACTATTGTATGTTTCTCTTAAATCACAAACCTTAAAATCACAGGAATGAAATAAATAGGATAGCGTATAGGCACTGAAATATGAACAGTGCTCATAAATGATATCCCAGATCCCAAGATTTCGCAATGTGAACAGTGCATTTGGTACTTCAAAAAACACTGCTGTTTTAAGTCTCTTTCCTATAGAACGGCGTATAGTGCTCAAAAAATCACAGGGATTTTGAATATGCTCCAGTACATGTCTGGCACAAATGAAATCAGCTTTATACGAGGAATAATGTTCAGAATAAAAATCATGTATAAAAGTAATTTTTTCTGTTGAGTTATTATTTTCGCTTTGTTGAGGACTGTAAGTTGGGTCAAATCCAATCCCGCGGTTGTTTCCGAGTTCACACATAAGCTTCAAAAAATTGCCTTTACCGCACCCGATCTCAATGATATTTTTTTCATAAAGAGAGTAGCGATTAATTAAATATGTTGCCAATGATTTTGTATAATCCTGGAAATGAGGTGAGAAATAAAGTGAATTTTCATAAGCTTGTGTGTATTCCACCAATTCAGACTCGAAAGCTGCGTTGAAAATATGGCCGCAATTCTTACAGAATCCAAGTTCAATATTTCCAGTTGTAGCCAGTAAAGCTTTTTTTTGGGATGGCCAGAGGAGGTTACAAAGAACAGGAATCTTGGTAATTTCAAGAATAATATCAATCCCTTTTGCCTTGCAAACAGGACATCTTGTTCTTATTGAGCTGACTTTATTGCTCATTATTAAATCTTCATGCCTATTTAAATAATCAAAGCTTTATAGTTGTTTTTTAATAAAATTCAAACAGGTATAACTTCAGCTAACACATTTAGCCGTTTTAAATACTGACGAATTTCGTTATAGTAGATAGGATTCATAGCAATCACAACATCTGGTTTTAATTCTCTTAAAAAATCTGGACTTACAATCTGATGCCCAGTCCCTGCCATAAAAGTACCATGTTTATGGGGATTGATATCTACTGCATATTTAATCTCATCTTGAATCTTCAATGTGGTTAAAAAGGCTACTCCTTTAGAACTAGCACCCCAGATAACAGCACGCTTTCTGCTTTGTTCGATTTCGCTCAATTTTTGGCGCCACTCATTTAATTTGTTAGGATAGTTCTGAACAAAAGATTTTACGCTTTGGCTTAAATCAGTAAGATTGTCTTCTTGAGATAATGAAGAACTTCCTTGTCCTGTATCAGGTCTTGCTTCTATCATCAGATATTGATTTCCATAATCTCTCCAGAGATTTAAAACATAAAATCCGCAATTGCGAAAGAGATAAGCTAGCGAACAAACACTGAAGTATGAACAGTGCTCATAATAAATATCCCAAAAGGCAAGGTCACGAAGAACCCTCCCTACGTCAGGTACTTGGAAGAAAACAATTGTTTTTTTTCGATTTCCAATAGATTGACGTATAGTACTTACAAAATCAGCTGTCCGCTCAATATGCTCAAGCGTCATCTTACAGCAGATAAAATCAGCCTGATAATTGGCGTACTTCTCTGAATAGAAATCCCTAATGATAGTAATTTGATCGTTCTGTTGAATTTTATTTCCTCTTCCGGAGTAGGCCGGATCAAAGCCAATACCTCGATTTCCCCCTAACCGGCAAAGCAGCATTAAAAACTCACCCTGTCCGCAGCCAATTTCGATGATATTTTTATTATGTAAATCATATCGCTCGATCAAACGCATGGCTAAACTTTTATGAAAGGAGTTAAATTTAGCAGAAAATGCCTGCGTTCCTTCATAGCAAGATGAATATTCTTGCTGGCGGGAATCAAAAGCTACATTGGAGATAAACCCGCAGTTCTGGCAGAAGGTCAGCACAATATCTCCTATTGGATAATTGATGGCTTCTTTTTGCGTTTGGAAGAGAAGCACACTGTGGACTGGAATGTCTTTGATCTTGTAGAAGACTTCCATATCTTGGGAACCACAATTATAACATACGCTCCTTATTGACATTGTTTGTAGGACAAAAAACTTTTTAGCGTTAACTATTATTATATGGCATTGATTTCTAAATTATTTTTGGCTGCGGGATAGGAATGATAAACTTGCCACCTTGCTTTCGGTAGGCTTCTTGTTGCTGGAGAATCTCATCGGCAAAATTCCAGGCAAGTAGTAAAACATAATCTGGCTTATCCTCAACAATTTTTGAAGGTGGAAAAATAGGTAAATGATTTCCTCCCATATACCGGCCATGCTTAAATTTATTCATATCGACTACATAATCGACAATCCTCTTGTCAATTTCACAATAGCTCAACAATGTTGCTGCCTTGGCTGCTGCTCCGTAAGCTGCGATCTTTTTTCCCTTTTTTTTAAGTCTCCACAACAAATCCATAAGTGAGCGCTTTATCTTTCTTGCTTTATCAGCAAAATCAATATAGTAATCGATATTGTCTAAGCCTTTGTCTGATTCTTCATTCAAAAGCCTGCGGACAGATTCTTTTACGCTTTCATGATGCTCTACAAACAAGCGCAAGGATCCCCCATAAGTTGGAATGCGTTTTATATCATTGAGAAAGAGAGAATGTCTTCGAAATAGTTTATCTAAAAACATTGCTGAAAAGTAACAAAAATGCTGATGGTATATGGTGTCAAATTCGCAGCGATCAACTAAATCAGCCACATAGTGGGCCTCGATTACTGCTACTCCTGAGTCCCTCAACATGATTTTGATGCCTTCTACGAAGCCGTTAAGATCTGGCACATGGGCCAGAACATTGTTGGCAAGAAAGAGATCAGCGGCCAGTCCCTTTTCTTCTTTTAATTTTCTCGCTAAATCCTTAGTAAAAAATGAACAGATTGTTGGAATACCCTTTTCCTGAGCAACTTGAGCTGGTCCAGGAGCGGGGTCAATGCCCAAGACAATGACATCTCTTTCTTTAAAATTTCTGAGCATATAGCCATCATTGCTGGCTGCTTCGATCACCAGGCTTTTTGAATTGAGCCTCCTTGATTTGATAAGTTGTAGAGCGCTTTTTCTGAAGTGTTCCAGAAGAGAAGGGGAAACAGAGGAGTAATATGGATAGTCATCTCCAAAAAGAATCTCTGGAGACACAGACTCTGTGATTTGGACAAGTAAACAATGGGGACAGAATACAACATCAAGAGGAACTATTAGCTCCGTTGATCTAAGCTGTTCTTCGGATATTAAAACATCAGCCAGAGGTGTTTTCCCCAAAGATAATATCGGCTTAAGATCGGAGCCATGACAGGAACGGCAGGATAGTTTTGGATTTTGCATTATATTTGTCATGTCCGTGCTTGCTGTTTCCAGCGCATTGTCTCATCTAAAAGCCCAGAAGCAAGCAAATATTTAAGGTGAGCAACTCTTTGATATTTAGGACCCTCAAATTCCGCAAGTGTTAAACCGAATTTCTTAAAAGTCTCATATAACTCTTTCGCTCCTCGTTTTGCATTCCACTGTGGCTTAAACTCAGAGAGCATTTTCTCTAATTTGCTACAATCCACACGATAACATCTTTTATCTCCGCTTGCTCCTTGGACATATTCAATCTGCGATCCCGGTACTGTTTCTGCCACAATTTCAGCTAACTGACGTACTCGATAGTTTTCTTCTGATTGCCCGACATTAAAAATCTGATTGTGAATTAAATTTTGGGGAGCATGTAGAATAGCAATAAAAGCACGAGCAATATCTTCAATGTGGACAATAGGCCGCCAGGCCATACCATCGCTTTTTAAATGAACTCGACCGGTAGTAAAAGCCCAAGCAACAAGGTTGTTAAGAACTAGGTCAAAGCGTAAACGAGGCGATACTCCATAGGCAGTTCCACTCCGGGGAAATGTCGGGCTGAAGTTTGAATCTGCTAATCGCATAACATCTTCTTCTACCCGTACTTTTGATATTCCATATGGAGTGACAGGGTTGAGCTCTGATTCCTCATTCATCCAATCCTGACCTGCTGCGCCATAATTACTGCATGAAGAAGAGAAAATAAAACGACTAATACCTACTTCTTTTGACAGGCGAGCCAGACGCACTGAAGCGGTGTGGTTAATCTCAAAGGTTAATTTTGGATTCAAATCTCCGAGCGGATCATTAGAGAAACCAGCAAGATGAATGACAGCTTCAAATCCATCGAGATCAGAGACCTCAATATCACGAATATCTTTTCTAACCTCTGGGATGTTATCAAATTTTTTTCCATCACCGAATGTACAATCTGCATAAAGATCATTATCTAGCCCTACAATATCATGCCCAGAAGCAATTAACATAGGTACTAATACTGTGCCGATATATCCTTTATGTCCAGTTATTAATATTCGCATAATATTAGTCTTTCCAAATCTTCCATGGTGCATTACCACTCTGCCAAAGAGACTCTAGAAAATATTTCTCACGCAGAGTATCCATGCATTGCCAGAAAGATCTGTGTTGATAACCCATCAACTGCCCATCTTTTGCCAATCTTCCTAAAGATTCTCTTTCCCAAACTGTGTCGTCACCTTTAATGTAATCAAATATTCCAGGCTCGAGGACAAAAAATGCGCCATTTATCCATCCTTCCCCTATCTGGGGCTTCTCAGTAAATTCTATTACTTTTCCCCCCTCAAATTTAATATGCCCATATCTTGCAGGAGGGCGGACAGCTGTAAGTGTAGCTAATTTGCCGTGTGAGCGATGGAAGGTCAACAGTTTATGCAAATTCACATTAGAGACTCCGTCACCCCAGGTAAGCATGAATGTTTTATTTCCTAAATAAGGAGCTAGTTGCTTAATACGTCCACCAGTTTGGGAATGGATTCCTGTATTAATTAAATCAACTGTCCAATCCTGTTTATGTCTATTACTAATCTTGACTTTACCGTCTTTCAAATTTACGCTTAGATTGCTCTGGAGGGCACAATAATCTACTATATATTTTTTTAGCACTTCACCTTTGTAGCCAAGAGCTATAACAAAATTTTTAAAGCCGTAATAAGAATAATACATCATAATATGCCAAAGAATTGGCTTTCCGCCGATCTCTACCATTGGCTTTGGCTTAATTTCTGTTTCTTCAGCAAGCCGCGAACCAAATCCTCCAGCAAGTATTCCAACCTTCATTTCTATTCTCCTTTTTTTAATTTAAATTATTGTCAATCATTTGGTTCTTGCAAAATTATGTTTTTTGCTAGGTATCTCCAATTTAGCCTAATCCACCATATCAAGTATATATAGCACCTAATTTGCTCATCCCAACTAAGCGAAGTAGTTAATATCGAAATAAAATGCTCGACTAAAAGCCGCCAATGCGGAAATATAATCTTATTGATTCTAGTTGGGTCAAACCATGCTTGTCGCGCATGACTGGAAGGATATGCCCTCCAAGAATTTTGCGGACAATCTCTTTTAAAAAATAGATAATCAGGAATTTCATGAAGCTTACCTAACAGCACAAGTTTTGCTAGCAAAATTGTATCTGACGCTGGGTAATTTCCAATAAGATTCGTCTTTTTTAGGGTTTTCCTACGTATCACACCGAAAATTGGATAATAAGCGTGAGAAACACATAAGCACCCAAAAAAACGCATTGATGACTTCGGTAAATTGAAGTTAGGAATAGATGCATAATTAGCTTGGACTCTTCCATGTTCATCAATGTTCTTCGCTCTTGAATAACATAAGACTGCAGAATTATCCTTATCAAGTACCTCAATGCATTTTTCTAGAAACTCTGGAGAATACAAATCGTCGTGCGCTGCCCACTTGAAATATTCCCCTTTAGCTAGATTAAAAACTCTATTATAATTGTAAGCTGCGCCTAAGTTAATTTTATTTCTGAAATAATGAATGCGATTATCTTTTGCTGCATAATTGCTGCAAATCTCTTGGGTATTGTCAGTCGAAGCGTTATCTGAAATAATGAGCTCGAAATCTGAATATTTTTGTACTAAAAGTGAATCTAGCGTTTCACCAAGGTATCTTTCACCGTTAAAAACAGGAATGCCAATACTCAAGCGAGGCGTATTATAATTCACTTTTTTATCCAATTATAAAGAACTTTCCAATTCAGATATTTTATATTTTTTAAGAGAAGGCTTTGTCCTAAAGTTGCTTGATGATGCTCGAAATAAGTTTTTTATTACATCTCATCACGGTTTTGTAGACGCTTCCATCAGCAATTTTTATTATTTAGCTTCTTAATTTTTGAAAGCAAAATTCTTATTATATTTATAGCTATTCTTGGATTATGAAAAACCCATTTGCCAATAGAATAGTACTTATTAATGTATTGGTTCAACTCAAACATATTCAGAGTTTTTCTACCGTTTCTTGTAAGAAGCCTTCCAAATGATGTTGCAAACATTCTATCAGCAAAATTGTTAATATCAGGAAACTTTTCTCTAAGATAGTATGCTATTTTTAAATCAGATACCTCTAAAATTTGTTGAACATCTCTGCGAAATGTAAAAAAGTTTGATCCATGAATTCGTTGAGACGTGAAGTGGTCCAGTTGTCAAGACCAAAATTGAATCTTTTTTAAGGTGTATTTCCTTGATCATGTCACAGCCATTTGCATCTGCCGATAAGCCTCGAAAGGTGTATCGTATTCCCCTAAGGATTGATGCAACCTATCTTGATTATATTTTCGAATAAATTCCCCGATGTTTACTATACATTCTGCTACAGTCTCATAGGATTTGGTATAAACTTCCTCATACTTAAGAGTTCTCCAGAACCGTTCTATGAAGATATTATCAATTACACGGCCTTTGCCATCCATGCTGATTTTAATCTTTTTCTCCTGGAGAATTGAGGTGAAATTCTTGCTTGTAAACTGCGCCCCCTGGTCCGTGTTGAAATACTCCGGGTTTCCTCTTTCCAGAGCCTCTTTTAAAGCCTCACAACAGAAATCCGGCTCCAGGGTGTTGGAGATCCGCCAAGAGACGATATAACGGCTGTATATATCCATTACCGCCACCAGGTATACGAATCCATGCTTCAACCGGATGTCAGTGATGTCAGCCGCCCACGCGATATCAGGCCGGTCTATTTTCAACATCACGGAGAAGATAAGGATATATCTGATGCTCTTTGTCAGGAAAACTCAATCTTTTCCGGGGATAGATCGCCTCCACCCCAAGAATCCGCATCAGGCTCCAGGCTTTGTGCCGACCAACTTTATATCCCCAACGCTTCAACTCCCGGCTCATCCTCCTGCTCCCATAAAAGGGGAAATCCAGGTATATCTTATCCATTTCATCGAGAATCCTCTGATCCTCCTCACTCAACCCGATCCGTTCATAATACAGAGAAGACCGGTTGAAAGAGAGAATCTCGCACTGCCTCCGGATGCTCAATTGCTGGTGTTCCTTTTCCACAAGCTCTCTCTTTACAGGTTCTGGATTTGCTTGTACTTTTTTTTTAGAAACTCAAGCTCGATGTTCTGCTTCCCGATCTTCTTGTACAGCTCTTCATTTAGTTTCCTCAGCTCATCAATCTCAGGATCTTTCTTCTTAGAAAAAATACTGGAGACATTCTTGTTTCTTCCATTTCGTTATCTGATTGGGATGAACCTCAAACTGACTCGCAATCTCCGAGATCGTCCGCTCTCCTTTGATTACTTCCAATGCCACTCTCGCTTTAAAATTGTCATCGTAAGTCTTTCTTTTTCTCAATGGTATCCTCCTTATTATATTGTAAGGAGATACACCTTAAATTGCGACCTTTTTTGGTCTGAATTGATAAGACCATTATATAATCTTTTACCCACACAAAATAGAAGGGAACCAATTAAATATATTGGATTTTCTTCTTTGACTACATTAAATAAAAGATGTCTATCAAAATATGTCCCACAAAGTAAGCAATTTTGAATTTAAATCTTCTTCCCTATGTTCGTGATTCCTCTTTTATCAATGAACAAAAAATAAATTCTATAATTATTTGATGCTAATGAATCCTTTTCTCCCATTCCCAAGCCGATTTTATTATCTTCTTTAAATCTGCTTTTGGTTCCCACCCTAAATTTTTCTTTGCTTTCTCATATGAAGCTATAAGTCGCGCAGGATCACCCAGACGGCGCGATCCAATTTCAACATTTACTTTTTTAC
Source organism: Candidatus Aminicenans sakinawicola JGI OTU-1 (assembly GCA_000493965.1). GTDB lineage: Bacteria > Acidobacteriota > Aminicenantia > Aminicenantales > Aminicenantaceae > Aminicenans > Aminicenans sakinawicola. The sequence goes on along the minus strand of AWNV01000023.1, from coordinate 17,408 downwards.
TGATTACTTTTTCTGCCGCCTGTACTACTTCTTTTATAGAGTAACCGCTACCATCTCCCAGGTTAAATACATCGCTTCTCATTCCTTCTCTTAATGCCTTCAACGCTAAAAGATGTGCTTGGCATAAGTCTTCTATATAAATATAGTCTCTTATACATGTACCATCAGGTGTTGGATAATCATCTCCAAAAATTATTAATTTTTTCTTCTGACCATTAGCAACTTTTAAAATATTAGGTATTAGATGGGTTTCTGGATTATGCCATTCTCCTATTCCTCCGGAAGGATGAGCACCAGCAACATTAAAATACCGTAGTGATATATAAGAAAAATCATAGGTTTCGGCAATATCTTTTATTATTCTTTCAACCATTAACTTTGAACGACCATAAGGATTAGTAGGATTATTATCATCATCTTCTCTTATTGGTACTCTTTTAGGCTCTCCATAGACTGCACAAGTGGATGAGAAGATGAGCTTTTTTATTTTATGTTTTAACATCGCATTTAACAAATTAATAAAGGCAGATACATTATTATAATAATATTTAATAGGATTATTCATTGACTCCGATACCAGTGCTGAGGCTGCAAAGTGCATTACTGCATCAATAGGAATCTTTTCGAAAATCTTTTGAATATCATTTTCTTTGCATAGATCTCCTTTAATGAAAATTGTATTTTTAGGAATGAATTCTTTGTGACCTGTGCTTAGATTGTCGAAGACAACGGGGCTAAATCCTTCTTCGAGTAAAGCTCTCAGCATATGTGAACCGATATATCCTGCACCACCTGCAATTAGTATTGTTTTACACATAGCTCTATTAAAGAGAGACGACTGTCCACTTTAGAACTAGCCCATCTAAAAAGTACATTGTTATGATCTTTTCTCTTCCCATAAATTTCGTAAGTATCAGAAATGCCTTTTTTTATACTATATCTTTCGTTTCTAAGGTACTCAACATGAACTTTATCAAGGAATCTCGTGAGATAACACCTTATGATTTCTTCTGGGGCATAGTACCCTAAAAATTGAACTTAGTTTATCAGTAAGGGCATTTGCGACTACTCTATGCCCTTCATAATTCCAGTGCCCCCAATGTAAAAAAACGCCCCTGTTTTCATAATACTCTCGGAATTTTCTTTGTAATCCTAGATATTCCACATTGATTGACTGTGTAAAATTCCCCAAATCGTCTTCAAAGAAATTCGGATTAAAAGTCGGATCAATAAGTTTATATTTATTATCAACTTCTGGAATATAAGCATTATTATTGATAGTGATTAACATAAATTGGATTCCTTTATCTTTGCAGTATTCTGCAATAGCTTTAATCAATATCTTATTATGTTTATAATTCCTAACATATGCAGAATCTGCATTATCTGTACATAAGCTTAAATAACCTGCTAACTTTTTTGGCGATATTTCTCCTCCCTTAGCATTTGCTCCACTTTTGGCTTTGGATCTCTTTTGTTTTTTATAAAGATTATACCTTTCACAAAGAAGAGAAATCATTGCTGAATGCTGTTTAAACCAGTTTATAAAACATTTGAGTTTGAATTCTCGCATTTCTACGAAACTTGTATCGAGTATCAATTCCCCACTTTCTGAAATATGATAAAATGGGCGCATTAGATCAGGGGCAGTTTCTCTGCTTACATCTTCGATATCATTCCCTGGGAGAAAAAACAATATAACCATATCTGGAGAAAACTGAACAACCTCTTTTTTTAAAACTAATAGCTCTTCAGTTTGTGTAAATCCAGAGCGTCCAAAGTTCATTAATTCAACTTTAATATTATGGTTCCTATTTAGTTGCTTTTCCGTTAGTGCTAAGAAAGTACAATCCGTCTCAACTTGAAATGCTTCCACAAAGCTATCTCCTAAAACTGCAATTCTATAAGTATTAGGAGGTTTTTTAAGTGACCATTCTTTATCTCTATATCCATAACTGTTGATTCTTCCGGTAATGGGATGATCATTCTCTTCATTAGACCAATATTTTCGGCCAGGGGTAAATCTGTAACCCAAAACAGGATCTGGTTCTGACCAAGAAATTCGCGCCCCAAATAAATGTGTGATGCGTAATATACCTTCTAAACCTCCGAGAAATATCAAAAAGATGATAAAAGATAGGGAAATATTTGTTACCACACTTCTAATATTAGACTTTTTTAGGGATTTAGAATTTCCTTTCATATATAATTCTTTTAGACTCTCCAGCTTTTCTATAATTTCAATTACTTCCTATTATTTTCCCCTGAATAATTTTGATTCTCGTTTTAAATATTTCTCTATGGCTCTTGATGCTATTTTATTAGCATATCGATTGGGGTGATTGTCAATTCTAGATATATGTAATTTCGAAGGTTCTTCTCCACGAAAACAATCAAATAAATTTAAACAATTAATATTACTATTTATACAAAAGTTCTCCACTTTTTTATTTATTAGGTCGTTATAGTAATCATCATCTAGTTTTTGCAGTGGAGGATACAATATAGTATAAAACTCAATGCCAAGCTTATTTATTTCATTGTTAATAAATTTAAGGGAATTGAAGCTTAGTTTAAACCCATCGGACACCAAATCAGAATATATTATCTTTTCTGATGTTTTTAAATTTAAACCAAGTTTCTGCAACAACACTTTCATTCGCATTCCAACGAAATGTATAAGCCTAGATTTTTTCTTCAGTTTCTCATAGAAATTCCAAAAAAGCATCCTTATATTCTTGTTATCCTTATAAGATCCTATCGCTTCTCCCGGCACCAACTCTGAGAATGCCTGATTGCTTTTTTTAAGTAGAATGCGATTTCTCACAAAATATTCAAAGTCTTGAAGCGTATAACCATTCATTTCAATATCATTATACAGCCATTGAATCATAATGATATCCGGATCAAATTTTAGTCCATAGTTTAAAGCATACATTGTTTCTTGAAATGTGTTCATTCCAGAAACTCCAAAATTTAACACCTGAATTTCAACATCAACTCTTTTCTCTATATTCAACCTCCTCTCTAATTGGCTGGGTAAAGTCTCCTTTATCTTAAGGCCAGCTCCATAAGTGAAAGAGTCTCCAAACATCAATATCCTTAAAATGTTTTTAGCTTTGTGAAGACCTATTTCTTTATTTTTTAATCCTAATAAATTAATTTTTGTAGGCACATCTTGATCTATCACTTCAGCATTAGGAATGAAAACTGACTTTCGATAATCTCGATTCCAATCATTTCTATACAGGTTTCCGCTGTTCTTAGGTAATGGAAAAAAAATATGTATAAATAATTCCCCAGTACAAAACATTACAATTAGGATCACTAACAAAATTAGCACATTGATAAAACAGTGTCTTATTTTGCCAAATTTCCGAAGCTTTCTTTTTTTACTTTTTTTATTAATTTTTTCGTTAGCCATTTATTTTCCCATTAAGTTCAGCTTTCATTTCTACTTCCTTTTTTTACTTTATTATAGCTTATCAAAATAATGCTTAATTAATTTCTATAGGAATGTTTAATCCTTTATATTAAAAAAGTGTGTATATAAACGGTGCTACTGCAGAACTTTGAGTAAATATCAATAATAGTCCAAATAATACTAAAAAGATTATCATCGGAATGAGCCACCATAGTTTTCTTTGCCACAGAAAAACTAAAAGTTCTCTGAATATGCCAAACCTGGATATAAAATTTTTTATCGCTCCCATAATTACCTCTTATAAACGGGGCAAATTACCCATAATTGAAAGCACCACTGTATGAGATTGCCACGCTTTCTTCGAAAGCTCGCAATGACACGATATGATAAGGACTATTTCCTTATCATAAAATTTTCTAGAACTAAAACATCTATTCCACTTTTGCTGAATGTGTTGAACGCGTTTGCTGGGGAGTTTACTATCGGCTCACCTCTCAAATTGAAAGATGTATTAAGGAGAACGGGCACTCCTGTTGCCTCGCCAAATTTCTTCACAATTTGATAATATCAAGGATTCCATTCTTCCCTGATTGTTTGAAGTCTTCCCGTTCCCATATGGTTAACCGCATTTATGGTCTCTGCCTTCGATTCTTTTAAAGGCATAACCAAAAGCATGTACCTTGCAGCAAATTGTTTTGCAATATTATTTCCATGGAAAAAATCCCTTGTTTTTTCTTCTAATATAACTGGAGCAAAGGGCCTGAAAGGTTCACGAAACTTTATCTTTGTATTCACTATGTCCTTCATCTCCTCACTTCTTGGGTCTGCTAAAATGCTTCTATTTCCTAATGCTCTTGGCCCCCATTCAAACCTGCCTTGAAACAAGCCTACAACTTTTCCATCCACAAGATCATCTACAATTCTGTCTTTGAGCTTATCATCATCAGAGAAGTATTCATAAGAGATATTGTTGCTCTCTAAGAATTCCTTGATTTCGTTCTCCGAGTATTCTTTTCCCCAGTAAGCATGCTCAAGAATAAAGGACATAGGCTCTCCCATTAACCCATGATAAGCATGTAATGCAGCACTTAATACACTTCTTTTATAAATTTACTTGATAATTTAAAGTTAGGCTTTGCCCCAAAGTGACGGGAGACATCAAATCCTAGCATAGGAAACTCTCAAAATTCTTTAATACTAGAAAACTTACTCATTTTGTTCTTCTTCTTGTTCACTTGAATATATAACTGACTCCAGTTTATCAGTAAGGGCATTTGCTACTACTCTATGCCCTTCATAATTCCAGTGTCCCCAATGTAAAAAAACGCCTATGTTTTCATAAGACTTTCGGAATTTTCTTTGTAATCCTAGATATTCCACATTAATTGATTGTGCAAAATTTCTCAAATCATCTTCAAAAAAATTCGGATCAAAAGTTGGATCAACAAGTTTATATTTATTTTCAACTTCTGGAATGTAAGCTTTGTTATCTATGGAGATTAGCATAAATTTGATTCCTTTCTCTTTACAGTATTCTGCAATAGCTTTAATCAATATCTTATTATGTTTATAATTCCTAAAATATGCAGCATCTGCATTATCAGTACATAAGCTTAAATAACCTGCTAACTTTTTTGGCGATATTTCTCCTCCCATAGCATTTGCTCTGCTTTTGGCTTTGGATCTCTTTTGTCTTTTATAAAGATTATACCTTTCACAAAAAAGAGAAATTAGTGCGGAATGTTGCTTAAACCAGTTTATATAGCATTTGAGTTTGAATTCGCGCATGTCAACAAAATTTGTATCCAGTATCAATTCCCCGCTTTCTAAAATATGATAGAATGGGCGTATTAGATCGGGTGCGGTTTCTCTATGCACATCTTCAATGTCATTTGAGGGCAAAAAAAATAACATTACCATATCTGAAGATAATTGCGTGACGCAATTTTTTATAACTAATAATTCTTCAGTTTGGGTGTATCCAGAACGTCCAAAGTTCATTAATTCAACTTTAATATTATGGTTCCTATTTAGTTGCTTTTCCGTTAGTGTTAAGAAAGTACGATTCGTCTCAACTTGAAATGCTTCAACAAAACTATCTCCCAAAACAGCAATGCGATATGTATTAGGAGGTTTTTTAAGTGACCATTCTTTATCTCTATATCCATAACTGTTGATTTTTCCAGTAATGGGATGATCATTTTCTTCATTAGACCAATATTTTCGGCCAGGGGTAAACCGCCATCCCAATATATGATCTGGCTCTGACCATGAAATCTTTGCATTAAATAGGTGTGTAGTGCGCAAAACAATTTCTAAAATCCCGAGAAATATAAAAAATATAAACAATGAGAAAAAAATATTTTTTATCAGGTGCCTAATCTTTGAGCTCTTTTGAAGAATTTTTTGAAGCTTAAAATTACTTTTCATATCAAATATCCTTATGCTCTTTTGGTTTCATATGATTTTAAAAGAGTGTATATATAAACGGAGCTACTGCAGAACTCTGGGTAAAAATCAATAGAATGCCCATTAATAATAAGAAGATTATTATTGGCATAAGCCACCAGAGTTTCCTTTTCCATAGAAAAACTATTAGTTCCCTAAATATTCTAAATTTGGACACAATGTTTTTTTTTATAGATCCCATGCTTACTCCTTATTAACATCTCAAATTACCCATCATTGCTATTTCAAAATGTCCAGAATAATACTACTATAACCCTGCAAAATCAAAAATATTTGTTGTGATTGCCGCGCTCTCTCCGGTCGCTCGCAATAACGATTTAATCTTATAAATTTATGAAGAATTTTATTTTTTAATAAGAAAATTTTCCATTACTAAGACATCGATCCCACTTTTACTGAAAGTACTGTAAGCATTTTCGGGTGTATTCACTATTGGTTCCCCTCTCAAATTGAAAGATGTGTTAAGGAGAACAGGTACTCCTGTTGCTTCACCAAATTTCTTTACAATTTGATAATATCGAGGATTCCATTCTTCCCTGATTGTTTGAAGTCTCCCTGTGCCCATATGGTTAACTGCATTTATGGTATCTGCCTTAGATTCTTTTAAAGGCATAACCAAAAGCATGTACCTTGCAGTAAATTGTTTTGCAATATTATCTCCATAGAAAAAATCACTTGTCTTTTCTTCTAATATAACTGGAGCAAAGGGCCTGAAAGGTTCACGAAACTTGATCTTTGTATTCACTATGTCCTTCATCTCTTCACTTCTTGGATCTGCTAAAATACTTCTGTTTCCTAATGCCCTTGGTCCCCATTCAAACCTACCTTGAAACAAGCCTACGACTTTTCCATTCACAAGATCATCCACAGCTCTATTTAAGAGCTTATCATCATCAGAGAAATATTCATAAGAGATATTTTTGCTATCTAAGAAATTCTTGATTTCGCTCTCCGAGTAGTCCTTCCCCCAGTAAGCATGCTCCAGAATAAAGTTTCTTGGCTTTCCCATTAACCCATGATAAGCATGTAATGCAGCGCCTAAAGCGCCACCTCCATCTCCTGCTGCCGGCTGAATGAATAGCTCTTCAAAAGGACTTTCTCGCAGAATTCTTCCATTTGCCTTTGAATTAAGGCCGACACCTCCGGCAATACAGAGATTCTTCATTCCCGTCTCTTTATAAAGAGAATTTATAAGTTTTAATAAAACTTCTTCTGTTACTCTTTGAATGCTGGCAGCGATGTCTGCATAGTGTTCGTTTTCCCGGCAGAGCTCTTTATAATTAGATGGTTTTTCACCAAAATACGAAGGGAATCTTGTATTAGATGTGAAAAAATTCATCTCGCGTGGTCTGGGCTTTCCGAATAAGTTTTCAAACTTGGAATTGAATGTTCTCTCATCAGAATAATGATAAGTAAAATAATCCATATTCAGCCAAAATGAACCATCAGATGCTACATTAATGAGATTGTCATATATCTTGTCAATATATCTTGGCTTTCCGTAAGGTGCCATCCCCATAACCTTATATTCTCCGTTGTTTACCTTGAACCCTAAAAAAGCAGTAAAGGCACTGTAAAGAAGACCAAGAGAATGGGGAAATTTTATTTCTTTAAGTAATTTTATGTCAGTTCCTTTGCCAGTGCCCATTGCTACAGTCGTCCACTCCCCGACTCCATCCACTGTAAGAATTGCTGCTTCTTTGAAGGGCGAGGGATAAAAGGCGCTGGCGGCATGGGAGAGATGGTGTTCTCCAAAAAGAATCTTTTTGTCTTCTATACCAACCTTATCTTTTATAATACTTTTTACCCAAAGTTTATCTCCAAGCCAGGCAAGCATTGCTTCTCTGAAGACTTTCCAAGATTTTGGAAAATTCTGGAGAGTTGTCATCAAAATGCGCTCAAATTTATGGAAAGGTTTTTCATAAAAGACTACATAATCTAAGTCATTAGCTGAAAGGCCTTCATGTTCCAGGCAAAAATTTATGGCATTTTCAGGGAAATCAAAGTCATGTTTCACTCTTGTAAATCTTTCTTCTTCTGCGGCTGCTACGAGCTTACCATCTTTTATAAGGGCTGCAGCTGCATCATGATAGAAACAAGAAATCCCCAGTATATACATTAGAATTGCCTCCTTGACTGTTCTAGGTCGGCATTAATTTCTTTTTTGGTTAACCAATGAGATTTGCTACTTTTATGTTTTATATTAAGGGGGTCTGAAAATATTTTCACAGCTAAGGCAAAGGGAGAAACAAAAATGAAATAGAATAATGAAAGAATTATTCTGCTTTGAAAGCCTCCCATTCTTTTAGAGAAGTATCCCCAGTGTTGCCACATTTTTTTTATGGGATTTGTTATAGCTCTTTCAAGTTTCTTGTTGTATGAGCTTTTTTCTTTGGGTAGTTTTCGAAACAATACAGCTATTACTCCTATTGTGGCAGATAAGATTATCCATATGAGAATCATAAGCCATTTATTTAAATCAAATGTTATTCTTGAATAAATCGCTCCTGCCCAAATAAGCAGAACTATTATCAGGTCAACAAGTTGTGGCTTTAGGACTGCATATTTTCCAGCTTTGCCTGCAGCACCACCAGAATAACCAACTAGAGACAAAAGAATAAGGACTATAAATGATAGAATTTCCATAATATGTTTTCCCCTTATCTAATTTTTATTAGAGTTTAAACTGAATAAATATTTCAAGGATGAATGTATATGAAAAATGACAGGCTACCGCCGGTGGGATTTTTTTCGTTAATTAAATTTTCCTTCACTACGCTAACTTTATCCAGCTAGTTAAGTCAGTCTATACTCTACATAGTCAAAAAAGAAATTCCACTTGTAAGTATCATTCTATTTGTTCACTGTGACTTTTCAGTTTTTCTATAATAGGGAATTAATTGTTTTAGAACTTTTATTAGCTTTTCGAATTCGGCAGCCTTATAGAAAAAAAACTCTGCACCTGCATCCAGGCATCTTTTTCGGTATTGGATATAAGGATAGTTTGTAAAAATTATAAATTTTGTAGAAATATTCTCCTTCATTAATGTTTCCAACACTTCAATTCCATTTCCATCTGGCATTCGGACATCTAAAATCGCAACATCTGGAATAAGTTCTCTGATAGATTCAATGGCTTCCTGTGCAGTCGTAGCCTCTCCAACAATATCTATTTCTTTGAACTCTGAAAGCATTCCAACCAGACGAGAACGGACAATTTCAGAATCATCTGCTATAAATAAACGCATGATTTGTTGGCACCTAAACTTTTAGTTTAGAATGACTAACTCCGCTTTATCCTTGGCGGAAGGATTATATATTGAGTTATTTTAGAAAGTAAATCAGAGAAAGGATGATTTTAATGTAGGGATTTGTCTTACAGGATTAAAATGTAAATGAAATTATTTGAGATTGCCGCATTCTCTTCGGTCGATCACAATGACAAATAAAGATTAATCCACCAGGCCGTTCTTGATGGCATAGTGGGTAAGTTGAGAGTTGTTTTTCATATTCATTTTCTTTAGAATGCGTGTGCGGTAAGTGCTCACAGTTTTTACGCTCAGAGAGAGTGCCTCACCTATATCTTTTACTCNTTTGCCTGAGGCAATCATACACATCACCTGAAATTCACGGTCGGAAAGTTCCTCATGAGAGAAGCGTTTATTATCGTCTTCCAGTTTAAAAGCTAATCTTTCAGCAAGAGATGGAGTGATATATTTCCTGCCTTTTGCAACCTTTCTTATGGCACTTATTAACTCATCCGATGCACTCTCTTTTGTCAAATAGCCGGAAGCACTCGCTCTTAGAGAACGAATGGCATATTGTTCTTCAGGATGCATGCTCAAGATGAGAACAGGGAGATTGGGTTTCATGGATTTTAACTGCTTTAAAACATCCAGCCCGCTTCTACCAGGCAAGGAAATGTCTAAAAGGACAACATCATAGTTATTATTCCCTACCTTTTCTATCGCATCTTGAGCCTTGCTTGCTTCCCCAGCAACAACTATGTCAGCAGTCTCCTTGAGAATCTGCTTGAGCCCTTCCCTCATGATTGTGTGGTCTTCAACAACTAGTATTTTAATCATGCCTTAAGCTCTTCTGATATTGGGTATGGTTACAGATAAGATAGTTCCTCCGTTTTCAGGACTATGCAATTTAAGCTCTCCCCCAAAGGGACGGATGCGTTCACGCATTCCCATAAAACCCAGGGAATTAGGCGAGAAAACATCCTTTTCTAGTATTCCTTTGCCGTTGTCACTGATTTCAAGCTCTAGCTGCCCATCTATTTTTTTCAAGCTGACTTTAACTTTGGATGCCCCGGAATGGCGGGCAACATTTGTCAGCGCTTCCTGAAAGATGCGGAAAATTGCTGTAGCACAATCCGCATCCAAATCAACACCATCACAGTCTAAATTATCTTTGTATTCTATTTTCGTTCGATCCTGAAATTCTTGGGCATACCACTCAATAGCCGGAATGAGACCAAGGTCATCCAACAATCCAGGCCTTAATTCTGCAGAAATCTTCTGTACTTTCTTAATGGTTTTATCAATGAGCTCGGACATGGATCTTGTTTTCTCTATAAATTGCCTTTTATCTTTACTATTCTTTAGGAACTTTTTGGACAAGTAGGAAATATCTATTTTCAGAGCAGTCAGCACCTGCCCAAGTTCATCATGAATTTCCAGTGCAATACGCTTGCCCTCTCTTTCTCTAACATCTTGTAAATGTTGGGAAAGTCGGCGAAGCTCCCACTGTGACCTTATTAATTCTTTTTCAACCTGATGGCGCTCCGTAACATCTGTGAGGACATAAAGCCCCCCCTTAAGATCGCCTTTATCACCATAAATCAGCTCTTGGGAAACTATTGTGGAAACCTTCTGGCCGTCTTTTCCCTTCCACACAAGCTCAAAGGTATGATGATCTCTCTTTTTTTTGCCTGATACCTGCTTTTTATATTTCTCAAAAGATTCTTTCTCAAGGAATTCTACTTGTGAATGCCCTATTACTTCATCTTGAGTGTATCCATTCATTTCCAGAAATTTATCATTAACATAGCTGATGATGCCATTCTCATCTAGTACGACAACTCCTTCGTTCATGGTCTCGATGAGCTGGCGATATCTCCTTTCGCTTTCGGATAAGGCCTCATCTATCTTTTTTGTCTTGCTGTATTTGTTTAGAGCAATTTCTGTAGTTATGAGTAATTTTTTCTCATCGATAGGCTTAACAACATAGCCATATGGCTCTGTTAATTTAGCTGCTTCTATAGTTTTTTCCCCTGAGTGGGCAGTGATGTAGATAACTGGGATATCGAAACGATTATGGATTTTGTGGGCTGTTTCAATTCCATTCATCTTACCATTAAGAACAATATCCATAAGCACCAAATCTGGAGTGTCTTTCTCCACTTTTACAAGGGCTTGCCTGCCAGAAGTCACAATTGATGTGACAGAATATCCAAAATTTTGCAGAGTCTGTTTGATATCTTTGGCCACCAAGGCATCGTCTTCTACAATTAATATCTTAAACTTACTCATCAGCATATTCACCTAATTGGATGATTAAACAAGTAAGATAGGTACTGGGACTATGATATCCTTTAAATAGAAATTTCCAACTTGCGAGAGATTTCTTAGCCAACAATACATCCGGTTCCCTCATTTAACCTTCCTTTTCCAATCAAGCGAGTCGTATTTTATACAAAAAAGTTAATAAGTGTCAAATACTTTTCACACTTCTGTACTTTGTTTATGTTGATTAGCCGTAAAGGGTGAGAAAAGAAACAAATTTCACCCTGTTAAACGCCTTAAAATAGGCGACTAACATATGTGTGTAGGATGTGAGGGACTTATGAAGAGGTATTCAAAATGAGAAAGATATTGGGATGCTTCATTATCATTATGATAATGATAACATCTCAGATTTTTGCCGGCACAATTTATTACGTAGATGCAACCAATGGAAGCGATAGTAATAGCGGAACTTCCTCTACAGCAACTTGGAAAACTATAAATAAGGTTAACAATTCCTCTTTTAATCCCGGTGATTCTATTCTTTTTAAGAAAGGCGAAATATGGAGGGAACAATTAGTTGTTCCATCTTCTGGATCAATTGGAAATCCTATTACTTTCGGGGCATTCGGATCTGGTGATAAGCCGATTATTAGCGGATCTGATGTTTTTACTAGTTGGACATATGAAAGTGGAATTGTTTATTTAAAAGGAGGAATCACTATTGAGCCAAATATATTATATTATAATAACACAAGATTAACCGAAAATGATAGGGCCACTTCTAGCGTTGGGTCAAATGAATGGGATTGGGATTATAATCTATTATATGTAAATGTTGGTGAAAATCCTGATTATGGAATTCTTGAAGCTGTCCAAAGAGATTATTGTATTACAGGAACAGAAAAAAGCTATATTACAATTGAAAATTTACAATGTCAGTATAGCAATAAACATCTTATAGCCCCGCAGGCATATAGTAACCCTTCATCTAATTGGACTATTCAAAAATGTACGGTATTTGGATGTCCAGAAATGGCAATAGTGACTATAAGTTGGTGGGACCCAAATAGATTTGATAATATTAATATAAACAATAACACTGTTTCAGATTTTGGGGCGTCTGGTACTGTTGGGCGGGGAATAGAAGTGCGTGGAGCGGATTCTGTTCTAATATATGATAATAATGTTACTTTACCTGGAATTTCATGTGACGATTATTCAGGAGGAATTAGATATAGAACAAGCTCAGATTCGGACACTGGTTCTAGCATTTATCGAAACACTATTACCGGAGAGTTGCCCTCATCAAACTATGATTTTGGTATTCTCATAGAGGATACCCATTATGTCCGTTTATATGAAAATCATATAACATGTCCTACTGGGGTTGGAATATGGTTCGATGAAACGGAGCCAGGAGAACGAGATTCATCTACACACTGTAAAATATACAGAAATTATGTTGTCCCTGTTGTATCATCTGAAATACTAGGGTCAGCTCTTAATTTAGAAGCAGGGGCTTCTTTTAATGAGGTCTATTACAATATTTTCAGCTTAGAAAATTCATCAGTAACATCATGGTTTACAGTGCTTGTAAATAATGGCTCTTGTTCAAATAAGATATACAACAATGTAATTATCACTGCGAATGGAAATGATTGTTTAACAATAGGAACTGCTAGCGATTCAGACCAAACAAATAATAATTTGGTAAAAAACAATATTTTTTACATAATATCTGGAACAAGTGCTATCATAGTCCGAGTTGATGGGCCTAGTCATGCTGGGTCGGGAAATCTTTTAGACTATAATCTTTACAATACTGAATTTAGCGACATGATTATATGGTATGGCAATCATTATAATACGGTTGCTGCATTTAATGCGGCACAAAGCCAAGAGGCAAATGCAGTGGTCAGAAATCCTCTTTTTGTTGATTATTATGATAATAAATATGCTTTAAAAGAAACATCTCCGTGTATTGATGCTGGAACGGATGTTGGTTTAACGGAAGACTATGATGGATATACTGTTCCCAATGGATGGGCAGTCGATATCGGTGCTTATGAATATCAAGGGAGCGTTAGTCCTCCTCTCTCTGCTGAAATTAATGCCTCACCTACATCAGGATATGTTCCTCTGGCTGTAAGCTTTACCGGAAGTGAAAGTGGTGGTACGGCGCCTTACTCATACTCCTGGAACTTTGGTGACGGCAGCTCATCTTCTACAGATCAGAATCCATCTCACACATATTCAGAAGAAGGCGATTATACTGTCATTTTCACTGTGACAGACGATAGCGGCCAGCAGGATACTGACTCCATTATAATAAACGCAAGTGAAGAAATCGTTCTGCTTGAAGCTTCTTGTTCGGCCTTTCCGGCTGAGGGTGAAATTCCATTCGGGGTTACCTTTACCGCAAATGCAAGCGGAGGTACAGCACCTTACACATACTCCTGGGACTTCGGTGACGGAAGCTCATCCTCTGACCAAAACCCCTCTCACACCTACTCTTCTGCCGGCAATTACAACGTAACTCTCACCGTAACCGACTCCAGCAGCAGCCAGGCCACCGACTCCCTGATCATCACCGCCACATCACTCACATCCGCACTCTCTGGCTCTGCCTCTGCCTCAACTACATCAGGCCAGGTGCCGCTCTCTGTAAGCTTTACCGCAAGTGCGAGCGGAGGCACCGCACCTTACACATACTCCTGGAACTTCGGTGACGGTCAATCATCCTCCTCCCAAAATCCTGCCCATACATACTTTTCTGCAGGTAATTTTACCGTTGCTCTTACTGTCACTGACAGTAAAAGCAGCACAGCAACAGACTCTCTAACCATAAATGTGCAGGAAAAGACAACATCACTTCAAGCATCGGCCAGCGCCTCACCCACCTCAGGCCAGGTGCCTCTGACTGTAAGCTTTACAGGAAGCGCAAGTGGAGGCACGACACCTTATGCTTACTCCTGGAACTTTGGTGATGGAAGCTCATCCTCTGATAAAAACCCCTCCCATACTTACTCTTCTGCCGGCACCTACACCGTAACCCTCACCGTAACCGACTCCAGCAGCAGCCAGGCCACCGACTCCCTGATCATCACCGCCACCTCATCTTCAACGCCACTCTCAGCCTCTGCTTCTGCCTCAACTACATCAGGTGAGGCACCATTAACTGTTAATTTCACAGGAACAGCAGCAGGCGGCATATCTCCATATACATACTCTTGGAACTTTGGTGACGGAACGTCTTCAACAGAACAGAATCCGTCTCATACCTATACACAGGCCGGCACTTATACCGCAACTCTAACTGTAACTGACAGCGCCTCAAGCCAGGCCTCAGCTTCAAGCACAATAACAACATCCTCCCCAGTGCACGAAGTGACAGCACCCGACACTCCCGAAGGACCTTCAACAGGATCCCCGGGTATTTCATATACTTATACAACAGGAGGATCGTCCTGTTCCCAGGGTCACAGCGTAGAATATTATTTTGACTGGGGCGATGGGACATATTCCTCCTGGGCATCTTCCACAAGCGCATCTCATAGCTGGAGTGCTGCCGGCACTTATGCCGTCAAAGTCCAGGCAAGATGCTCTGTAAATCCGGGCGTTACATCACTGTGGTCGGAGGCAAAAACAGTTTCACTCGAAGAATCACCTAATTTCCAGCTCTATATTTCATCGGCAACTGACTCACCTGCTACGGGACAGGGCGGGTCCACAAATCCTGACACAGGAAGCTATCCCTATCCAGCAGGAAACACTGCTCAGGTTACGGCACTCCCGGCCACAAATTACAGGTTCTCAAAGTGGACCGGTGACATCAGCGGCTCTGATTCCTATAACAGCGAAATCACATTCAACATGGATCAAGACAAATCCATCTCTGCACTCTTCTGTACACAGTGCGGCGATGTCAATGGAGACTTGAGCATCACCCCTGCGGATGCCCAGTATGTCTTCGAAATGTTTCTCGGCATAATCTCGAGTGCAACGGAAACACAAAAAGAAAATGCCGATGTCAACTGCGACGGTACAGCCGCTGAACCGAACATTACACCCGCGGATGCACAGGCGATTTTTGAGAAATTCCTGGGCATAAGTGAACTCCCTGGCGACTGTTCCTGCAGGTCAAGAGCAGATGCTTCCAGCGCTGCTTTTACACAAAACGACCAGTCTCAGACAGCATCTTTAGAGATTCAACCCGGAATGCACAATATCCAACTCTCAATAGATGACATCGATGCAAGATTTAAGAGAGAAATCACTGTACCCGTACGCATAAACAATCCCTTCAATATAAAATCCTTTGGATTCGATCTCATTTTCGATTCCGGCACATTAGAATTTGCGGGTATCGAAATAGGAAGCCTCTTGAACGGGTTCACTATGGTCGATGCCAACGAGATATCAGAAGGAGTTGTGAGGGTTGGTGGGTTCTCGAGTGAACCTATCCTGACTTCTTCTCCAAGTGTGCTCGTAAGATTAAAATTCAGAGTATTGGGAAGAGCAAAAGAACCAAGCCCTCTTTCCATCACAAATACAGTCGACGACATTAAAAATGCCGCTACTAGATCAGGAGTGGTTTTTTTATAAAGAAATCAATGACAAAATAATGAGAAATAAAAATGTTTTATAAAAGAACACCACAATTGATATTGTTCTTACTGGCTTTATTAATGATCTTTCAAACCGGGTGCAAAAAGAATCCAATGACTCCAATGGTGGAAGATTTTACCCGTCCGGTCATCTGGATGAATGTATTCGAGATGTCGTTCACAGCATCGGAGGCAGGTGAAAATTCTTCCCCTCAGATATTGATGATTAAGAATTCTGGAATAAACACCTTAACTTATTCCATATCTGATGATGCTGACTGGCTGAGTGTTTCGCCTCCGGGCAGCAGCTCCTCAGGCCAGATAAATGAGCATCTGGTATCAATAGACAAAAGCGGGCTTGCGGCACAGGATGATAATTACACAGCAGTAATAACAATCACCGCCTCTGAAAGCTACAACAATCCTCAGAAGGTGAATGTGAGTCTGACCATCAGCAAAAGTGTGTTACCGCAGGAGGATGATCCGGATGATGGGGACGATGATGATGACCCACCCTCAACCCCGTCGCTCTCAGCTTCCTGCTCCCGCTCCCCTTCTTCCGGCACTGTTCCGCTTGACGTAAGCTTTACAGGAAGTGCAAGCGGTGGTACGGCGCCATACTCATACTCCTGGAAATTTGGTGACGGAGAATCCTCCATGGCTCAGAACCCATCTCATACTTACAACTCTGTCGGCACCTACACCGCAACCCTCACCGTAACCGACAGTGCAGCCAGCAAAGACACAGATTCAACCAAAATAACCACCACATCACCTACATCCACACTCTTAGCATCGGCCAGTGCTTCACCTAGATCAGGTGAGGCACCATTAACTGTTAATTTCACAGGGTCAGCAAGCGGAGGTACTTCACCATACTCTTATTCCTGGAACTTTGGTGACGGCAGTTCTTCCTCTTCCAAAAATCCTTCTCACACCTACAACTCTGCCGGCACCTACACCGCAATCCTTACCGTAACCGACAGCGCAGCCAGCAAAGCCACAGATTCAACCAAAATAACCGCATCCGCTCCACAGCCACCACCTACATCCGAACTCTCTGCCTCTGCCTCTGCCTCAACTACATCAGGTGAGGCACCATTAACTGTTAATTTCACAGGGTCAGCAAGTGGAGGTACTTCACCCTACTCTTATTCCTGGAACTTTGGTGACGGCAGCTCATCCTCTTCCCAAAATCCATCCCACACCTACTCTTCTGCCGGCACCTACACCGCAACCCTCACCGTAACCGACAGTGCAGCCAGCAAAGACACAGATTCAACCACAATAACCGCATCCGATTCACAGCCACCACCTACATCCGAACTCTCTGCCTCTGCCTCTGCCTCAACTACATCAGGTGAGGCACCATTAACTGTTAATTTCACAGGA
>AWNV01000022.1 GCA_000493965.1 Candidatus Aminicenans sakinawicola JGI OTU-1 | reverse complement strand
TGCTATTCAGGAGTCTTTTAATTACTATGAAGTGATGCTTCTGCTTGTAGATGAGAAAGGCAAGTATCTGAGTATGCAGTCCATTTCAGGCGGCTATGTCAGCGTTTTTGCTGAAGATCTATCGGTTACCATAGGAGAAGGGATGATAGGACAGGCGGCAGCGACTTTCAAAACTCAGGTTAGCGGTGACGTCCACAAGGATCCCCATTATGTTCGTATAGCGGATGAGAAGACAAGGTCAGAACTTGCGGTACCTATAAAGAGCGGAGAGAAAGTGATTGGTGTGCTTGATATACAAAGTGATGAATTTAATGCTTTCGATAAGACTGACGTGACAGCCATAGAAACCCTCAGTACACAGATTGCTTCAGCCATAGAAAACGCTCGCCTATATGAGCAGGCACAGAGAGAAATCACTGAAAGAAAGCGTACAGAAAAAGAATTGCAGAAGGCGAATAAGAGGGCAGGATTGGCCCGGGAAGCCGCCGAAGCCGCAAATCAGTCCAAGAGCTTTTTTCTAGCCAGGATGAGTCATGAAATCCGCACTCCTCTAAACTCTGTTATCGGCTTTGCCGACATGCTGCTGGATATGGATCTCAGTACTGAACAAATTGACTATGTTCGAACCATCACCAAAAGTGGAGAGGCCCTCCTTTCTATCATCAATGAAATTCTCGATTTCTCCAAGATCGAGGCGGGGGAGATGGTCTTTCAGAATATGGACTTTGACCTGGAGGTAACAGCTTTTGATGTCTGCCATCTTATTCAACCTCGCCTGGAGAATAAACCGGTGGAAGTGCTCTGCCATATTGGGGATCAAATACCAGCTTATATAAAAAGCGATCCCAGCAGAATTCGCCAGGTAATGCTCAATTTAATGGCCAATGCGGCCAAATTCACTGATGAAGGTGAGATCGAGCTCTCTATGGACATTGAAGAAGAAAAGAATGGAAAGTCAGAACTGCACATCGCAGTACGGGATACGGGAATCGGGATTCCTAAGGACAAGCAGGAAACCATCTTTGAATTGTTTCAACAAGCGGACGGCTCGACTACCAGAAAGTATGGAGGAACCGGCCTAGGATTAGCCATATGCAAGCAGATCGCCAAGTATCTGGGTGGGAAAATATGGGTGGAGAGTGAAGTCGATAAAGGAAGTACCTTTCATTTTACTGCCTGGTTAGACAAATCAGATAAGAAGTTTATCAAGAAGCCGTCTCTTGAGATCCTGTCCGGGAAAAAAGCCCTTATCATTGACGATAATCTAAACAACCTGAACATCTTAGCACATTTTATTGAAAAAGCAGAGATGCGTGTTAAGAAGCTCAAGAAGGGTCATCTGGTTTTATTCACGCTTCAGGAAGGAATAGATAAAGACGACCCATTTGACATCTGTATCTTAGATATCCAGATGCCTGATGTCACCGGTTATCAAATAGCCAAGCAGGTCCGGGATCACCCTGATCCCCGCATCTCTAATCTCCCTCTACTGGCATGTTCTTCTTCGATTTCGATGCGAACTAAAATTTATAGAGAATCAGGGTTTGATGGCTTTTTACCCAAACCTATTCAGAGGCATAAACTGCTGGCCATGATAAAGCGGTTATTAGGGGAAGAGCCGGAATCAAATGAAAAAAGAGAAAAAGAGACAATTATTACCCAGCATACGCTGGCCGAAGATGCCAAACATTCTATTAACATACTGGTGGTGGAGGATAACCCCGTGAACCAGAAGTTAGTCGTTTATATGTTAACTAAAGCCGGATATCGCCTGGAAGTGGCGAATAACGGGAAGGAGGCTGTGGAAAAATATACCGCAAATCCGGGTAATTTCGATATGATTTTTATGGATATCAGCATGCCTGAGATGGATGGCCTGGAAGCTACAGAACTAATCAGAAGCAAAGGGCATAAAGATGTTCCTATCATCGCCATGACTGCCGCGGCTATGAAAGAAGACCAGGAAAAGTGCCTGAAAGCCGGCATGAATGACTACATTACCAAGCCCATCAAGCGCGAAATTGTCTTTAACACTGTCAAAAAATGGATTTTTACTTCTTAGCACTTTCTCTTCCTTGCCTTTGAGGTCTTTACTTTTCTCGCATCGGCCTTTCTCCTCCTTTTCACCACCAAAAAAATAAACTGATAATACATGGGTAAATTTGGAAATTGTAGTTAGGCTGTGCCAACTTATAACCTCTTTTTTTTTAAAAAATAGTTATGATAAAACTCTGATTTTTACCGGACGGCTTTCGAATTTTTTATTTCCTTTATAGATCGTAGCTTTAATTGAATAAGAACCTGGCCTTAGTTGCCAAGAAATAGAAAAGGGGAAATGAGAAACACCAATTTTCTCCTCATTTACAATCCATTCTATTCTCGTAATCCCAAAGCCATCAGGTAAGCAAGCTTTAAGTTTGATGGTTTGATATGCTTGAGGGAGAATCGGGTCTATTTTAAAGATAGCTCCATCTGCCGGAAAAGAGATTTCAATCTTAAGAGGACTTTTTTCGGATGGAATGAAATTCTCTTTTTTGAGAAGAATTGTGTCCTTTTTGTGAAGAGTGCAAATATTGTGAGGCTCTGTCCCTTTTATGAATATTTCTTCTGTGTACCCTGGACATGATGAGCTGGAAAGTTTTCCACTCAAAGGACAAATATTTTTGTGCACTAAATTTTCAGGCTCTTTGAATAGTGCTCCCGAATCTTTTCCTGACAAAAGAAGCATGACATCTCTAAAGAGAGGGCCGCATCCGGTTATTCCTGAAACTTTGTGCATGGGTTTTCCGTCGAAGTTTCCGACCCAAACTCCGACTGAATATTTATGTGTATAGCCTGTTGTCCAATTATCTCTGAAATCCTTGGAAGTTCCTGTTTTTGCAGCACAGGGGAAAGGCAGATTTAGGGGAGAATTGTATCCAAAAGAAGGAATACGAGCGTCATTGTCTGCTAGAATATGGGTCAGAATATAAGCAGTCTGAGGGGAAAATATTCGTCGATGTCTTGAACTTTTAGGGATGATTTTCTGCTTTTTATTGATGTCGATTAGGCTAAGAATGGATTTTTCATTAAAATAAATTCCACCTCGTGCCAGAGCTGCATAAGCCCTTACCAGCTCTAATAGAGTTACTTCTCCATTACCAAGAGTCAACCCAACTCCATAGAAGCTTGGACTTTTCTTAAGGCTTTTAAAGCCAAGGTCTTTTAGCCTTAAATAGAGCAGATCAGGGCCTATAGTCTGGAGTACTGAGACAGCAGGAACATTGTAAGAACAGGCTAGAGCGCTTCTTATCCGAATGGGACCATGGAAATTTCGGTCATAGTTTTTAGGGCTGTATATTCCTTGAGGAGTTACGAGTTGAATTTCAGCATCTTCAACAATTGTGGCTGCCGTCATCCCTCTTTCCAGAGCCAGGCCATAGGTGAAGGGCTTTAGAGTAGATCCTGGCTGACGTAGGGAGTAAGCTCCATTGACTTGGCCTCCATGGTCATAATCAAAAAAATCTTTTGAACCAACCATTGCTAAGATCTCTCCACTTTCGTTATCCAAAACAATGACGGCAGCATTTGAGATTCCCCTCGATTCTAAGGATAGAATATGGTTTTTAACTAATGCCTCGACCTTTTTTTGGAGTGAATAGTCAAGGGTAGTCTTGATTGTGCTCAATTTTCTTCGTTCTGAGGTCGATATTCTTTGGAGGATAAAATCACAGAAGTGAGGAGCGCAGAATTTTTCTTTTTCAGAGCAAACATAGATTTTTTCTTCTGAAGCCCTCTTCAGCTCATCTTTATCAATAAATTCCAGGTCATACATTTTCTTTAGAATTTCTGTTTGTCTTTTTTTTGCCAGAGAGAAATTTCGGTAGGGATTAAGTTGCAAAGGGGAACGGGGAAGCCCTGCCAAAAAAGCGGCCTCAGCCAGGCTGAGATCTGAGGCCTGTTTATCGAAATAAAGGCTGGAAGCAGCTTCGATGCCGTAGGTTTGATTCCCGTAGCCAATGCGGTTAAGGTATTGAACTAGGATTTCCTCTTTTCTGAGCGTTCGCTCCATTCTTAAAGCTAGCCAAACTTCGAAGATTTTTGAAAACACATTTCGATGATGATGATAGATGTTTCTCACCAACTGTTGAGTGATGGTAGAGGCACCGGATACAATTTTTTTCTCTTTTATGTTCTGTAGTAGGGCACGTAAAATAGCAAGAGGATTGACTCCAGGGTGGAGAAAAAAATGTTTATCTTCTGCAGCAACTGTTGCCTTGAGAAGATAAGGGGAGACCTGTTTAAGCTGAGCCCAGCGGCAGCGGCCACCTTCATCAGATAGGACTTCTCTGAGCAATGTGTTATTGCGGTCAACAAGACGAAGAGAAATCAAGGGAGAAGGGCTTAGTCTTTGCTTTGGAAAAGGAAGGTAAAGGGAGGCAAAGAAAAGCAGCAGGACTAGTAAAAGAAGTAAAATAGAAATCTTTTTTATGAGCTTCACTTTGATATTTTGATTACAAGTTCTTCGCTTCTTCCAAAAACTTCAGGGGAGTACATCTCCTCTACTTTTGTTCCAGGAGCCTGGAAGGTTCCAAAAGTTAAAGCCCGAGCCAGATAGCTGTGGGTGTGGATTCCAGGGTTTAGAGAATCGGCAAAAAGAAGAACTCTATCATCATGGAGTTCGATATGGTTAAAGCCTTTCCACCATATTCTTCTATTTCTCCCCTCCAACTGTTCCAGTCTGCCCATTGCTTCTCTGCTTTCAGTCAGAAAAGTTGGATTGACAGCTTCAAGTCCTGCGGGAAGAGGGTCGTCGACAACAACAAAAAGGCTTTCTTTTGGAACAACAATCCGTAGCCTGACAATTACGAGTGATCCGGCTTTGATGGATTCGAGAGGTTTTCCATCCAGCGAGAGGATTTCCTTAGAGATGCCAAAGCCTTCATCTTGAGGATTCAACCTGTACTTGGGGACATAAGTCATCCTTGTTTCGTAATAGACTGTTCCTTTTCCTTCCATATTGACTTTTAAAGGAATGATTTTTCCAGGCGAGAAGGGAGCCAAAGAGGTCTCTGCTGAAACAATTTTGTTCCTTTCATCTCGGAAAATTTCTTGGAGAAGATCTTTTCTCTCTAGAGAAATTTTAACTTTAAAATCTGGCTTAATATTTTCATATTGACGGTAAAAGTCGTTAAGAGCATAGAAAACAAAAAAATTATCCTGAGTTGAATTCCAGGAGTTTGCCTTCCTTTTCTTGATAAGCCAGCGGGCAGCAGCGGGGATGAGGATGTTGTCTGAGCCAATCTCAATCATGCTCTGAAGAACGAAAGCGGTAGTACGTGTAGTGGATGAATAAAGCCAGCCTCTACCTCTTCCCTCATCGTCTTCAAAGTGAGCTTCGGTCGGTGTGACTTTGATTTTGTTCAGCAACTCGTCAAGTAAGGAATTCTGAGTGCTCTGAGGAGCTTTCCCCATAAAAAGAGCTTTAAGGAGGAGTGTTTTGCCGAACAGGGACAGCTCTTCTCTTTCTGTATATAGTTTTTCAGCATAAGATGGTTCTGGCTTATTAAGGAGGGCTAAACTATAGAGAGCAAAAGCATGGATTGTTTTCCAGCTCCTTAAGCTGTAAGGGTAATTTTTCTTATTTAGTCTTTGACGAAGAAGATTTTTAAGATAAACTGAAGCATTCTCCAGCCGCTGTACGTCAACTTTGTAGCCAGCTTTTTTTGCTTTAGCTAAGGAAAAGACAGCATAACAGGTGAGAAAAGGAGACTCATGGGTAGAATCAGGCCATAAGCTAAAGCCTCCATTTTCTCTCTGATAACCATAGATCTCATGAAGAGTATCTTGGACATAATCTTGTATTTCCTTTGATTCGAGCCGGCTTAGATTGAAATCAAGGATAACATCAGAAGCAACAAGGTAAGGAAGGATAGAGGAAAGGCGCTGTTCGAGACAGAGATAAGGATATGAAGTGAGATAATCGACACACCCCCTAAGACCTGAAAGGGCGCTTGATGAGGCTGAGACTTCGATTTTACTTTCTGAAGCATAAATATTATCAGGAATTTTTATTCTTTCTTCTATAGATTTTGTGGCCTTTTCTAAAAAAGCAACTGTTTCGCTTGGGCGGGGCACTTTTAAGGGAAAAGATAAGTCAAGGCCGTCTGTCTCTTTTCCCATCTGTGCCCGAAAGGTGAGCGAGGCTTTTCCTGGCTTTCCGGCCTCAAAAGAATAAAGAACCTCTTTTGACTCTCCAGGAGCCAGATAAAAACTGCGGATGTTATTTTTATCGAGTAAAGAAATTCCCTGCGCTTCACAGCTTAGAGAAACATTCCCTTTTTTTGAGGAGTTATTGTGGATGGTTACCCCTCCTTTAAATTTATCGCCCCTGCGTGCAAATCGTGGCAATGCTGGAAGAAGGAGAAGGGGTTTTGAGCTGCGAAAATCAGATTGAGCTCGTCCAAATCGGGAATCAGTGGTTTGAGCTGTGGCCATTATGCGAAAAGTTGTGAGGTTATCAGGGAGGATGAAAGAAAGCGATGCATTGCCTTCCTTATCTGTTAAAATAGAAGGATTCCAATAGGCTGTGGACTTAAACTCTCCCCGAAGCTCAACTTCTTGAAGAATGAGAGGAGCGCCTGCTTTCCTCATCTCAAGGCCTCCGCCGCTTACATCCTCTCCTTTTTCCCCATATTTCCTTTCTCCTATCAGATGGAACCTTGTGTCTGAGGTCTGGACTGATAAGGGTCTCTGAGAATAGAAGAAGGAAAAAGGGTCGGGAGTCTTGTAGCCAATAAGATTGAGGACGCCCAGATCTACAACTGCTAAAGAAATACAGGCTTGAGTGCCATTTCCCTTCCAGTCTTTGACCTTCAATTTGAGATGGACTTCATCTCTAGGTTTATAAACCTCCATCTCTTTTTGAATGTCGATGTCAAGTCGTTTTTCTGATGGATCAACCTTAAGATTAATATAACCGATTTTGAATGAGGGCTTTCCGATATCTTCATCTTTTTCAGCCACCAGTGGAGAGGTTCGACCCTGAACAATAAGGATGGAGACAAAAACGTTAGGAATGTAATCGGAAAGGAGAGGGATTTCTATCTCATCAGAGTTCCCCTCGATTTCGAGGATTTTGTTTTCGAGAATTAGATCTCTTTCCACTGTAACTAAGGCTTTTGCCTTCTCGTAAGGCGATTTTACCAGGATCTTTGCCACGTCTCCTGGGTGGTATTCCTTTCTGTCTGCGACAAGCTCTATTGTATCGTCATTACGTCTTTCCCATGGAATATAATCTTTTCCCGTTATATAGCAGTAGGTTGTAGTCATGATTTTATTATTCAGGCTGTCCTTTCCTTCTGCTCGCAGGAGGTAAAATCCGGATTTTTCAGGAAGGAAAGAGACTTTCTGAGGCTCATTTTCTGTTTGAATGGTTTGAGCAGCTATTTCAATATCCTTTTTTTCACTTACCCAGCGGTACATGCCTCCCACTGACCTTTTTCTAACCGAATGCCATTCTCTTCTTATGAGTTCTAACCGGAGTTCTTTCCTGGGGACGATTACTCCTTCTGGGCTTACGGTTATGAGATTGACTTCAAGCTCCTTTCCTTTCTTTAAAAAGGTAGTACTGGGCTTTAAGCCGATATAATATTGGCCGCGGTGGACTAGAGTTTGAATGCGGTTGGATATAGTGCGGCGACTGGGTCCTTCAACTGTAGCCTCCAGAGTGACAAGCACAGAATCTTTTTCTTTTTCGGGAATAAGTTTTGAAGACAGCTTGAAGTCACCTTTACTGTCCAGAGTAGAGTCACCAGAAGAGATAAGGCGGCTCTTTTCTTTCCCTAAATCAAGCCAACGATCAATCTTATTACCGAAGATATAGCCTTCATTGCCCGGAGGAGAAAAGGAAGTAGAGTTAAGTCGAAGATGCCATGAGAGTTTTTGATTGGTCATTGTTCCGCCGAAAAGATAATTTGCCTTTACTTCAGCCTGATAGGTTTCGCCGAAGACAAAATATTTTTTAATAGTCTGGAGATGGACTTTGAATCTTGCTGGCCGGAACGCTTCCACTCGAAAAGAGCTGGAGAGTGTAATGGGTTTTTCGCTTTTGATGAGGGAAGGGATTTTACCCTTGATCTGATAATCGCCTAAAGAGGCTTTTTCTCCTGTCTCGAAGTCAAAGGCAAAAGAACCATAGGAGTCGAGGTCGACTTTCTTTTTGAAAACACTCTTTCGAAATGGGTCCAAAATTTCACACTCTATCTCTCGGATGAAAGGAAGATGCCACTCTCCCTTCTCCCTCTTCCTGATAATTCCCTTCATATAAACTTTTTCCCCAGCTCTATAGATTCCTTTCTCTGTAAAGATATAACCTTGAATTTCTAATGGTTGAGGTCTCCAGTCGTACTGGATATCAAAGCGGTAAGGATAGATTCCTGTATTCCATTCAGATGAAGTGAAAGCCAAGTCTTTCTCGTGGCTGACAAAAACCCACTGACGAGGTTTAATCCATTTGTTTTTGCTTTTTATACCCAAGGGCTTCCATCCCGGGGCTAGGACTTTTCCTTCTTTATCCGTTTTTCCCTGCCAGCGAATTTTATTGAGGTCATCTCTGATTTCGACAGCAGCACCTGATATTGGCTGGCCTGTCTTGAGTTCGGTTACCCAAATGAGGTTATTTTCCGGAGAAAACTTCCCTGATATTCCAATATCTGTCACCTGGAGAAATGTTTTAGGATATCGGTCCCATTTTTTAGGCATGTAAGTATCGAGCTGGAGAAAAACCAGGCCATATTTATCACCAAGGAGCTCTTTTAACTCTATTGGAAAAATCTGTCTTTTATTTCGTTGTCCAGATAGGCTTATTATTTTTTCCAATTGAAAAAAATTTTTTTTAGAAATATTTTCGCTGGACCAGAATATATTCTTTACCAAAAGAAGAGGAATGACCTCCTCTTTCTTCACTTTTGCACCTTGGAGAAACGTTTCTTTCGCATTCACGGCATATAGGGGATGACGTTGGTCTCCGTAGGCTTCTATGATTCCGTGGCCGGTGTTCATAGTAACGGAAAGAGGATAAGGAGAAGTAAGGAATTTGAGTTTGACTTGCTTTCCCAGTTTGTTTCCAAATTCATCTTCTAAATCGGGATCAATCCACAAGGTATATTTTGTCTCTGGTTCTAAGGGAACTGACATCCAGAGAATTGAATTGGGTTGGTCCCAGCTAAGATAATAGTCTGGAATTATAATGGAAGGTTCGAAGCGAATTTTATTTACAAAATCGCTGTATGTAACTGGATTGGTAAAATGAAAAGGAAGAGGCGAGTAAGGATTGTGCTTTTCCTTCACATCCAATTTTTCAAATTTGAATTTCCTGTAGGTCTCAAATTTAAAAAGATGGCTTTTTTCCATCCCCAGAGGTCCTTCTTGGCTGGGAAGACCTGCTTTAACTTCAACATAGTAAGAAGACTCGAGTTTTAGCTTTTCTTCTGGCACGATCAAAAGGACTTCATCAGGAGGAGCTTTGATGTTTTCTTCTGCCAATCGTTTCTCTGAGGGGGAAGTTATGGTGAAAGCAATAGGAGTTTCTTTGTTTATCTTATTGACTTCGATTAGAGATAGGAAATCTCTAGCTTCATCTTTTCGGATAGATTGATTAAAGACAAGGAGAATTTGATAATCGAGCCTGACCCATTTTTGGTTATTGTTAGGTAAATAGCTGGTAAGGTACGGAAGAATTGTGCGGAATGTCCAGCTGAAATCTTCTTGGAGAGTGGAACCCTGAAAGGATTTTGTTCCAGCAGGAATTGTGGCCTTGATTTCAGTAGCGAAGGGAAATCGTTTTTCAGGAGTGAAAGTCAGAGTTTTTTTATTCAGCCAGCGCCATTTCCCAGGAAAAGGAGGATCAATTTTTAGTAGAGAAGGCTTACTTTCGGAAAGAGCTTCTAAAGGTATCATAGGTTGGTTAAAAACGACCACAATCATTTCTGTTTCATGGGGAGCTGATGTGCTTCCTTTGGGAGTGACAAATGTTACATGGAGGTCTCCGACTTGAGGATCCTTAGCCATAGCTGGCATATTAGTTTCTTCTTGCTTATTCTTGCAGGCAGGAAGAAGAATCAATATGCCAATTGCAAATAACAAAATAAAAAATTTTCTTCTCATTTAGCTTATTCCTTCATCGAATGCTTTCCTCCATCCTAGAGGAAAGGGAAAGAAATATCAATAAACGAGGTGGATCTTAGTTGGGCCTCTGCCCTCATTTGTTGCTGAAAATTCAGTCAGTGCCCCAAAAATGAAAAGTTCTACACCTTCTAGCTCTCCTTACTTTATATTTGCTTTTGTGTCAGCAGACAGTTCCTGTTCCGCTAGGATTAGATCTAGATTCGCTCTCTTGTAAATGAGAATTGGGTTTTTAAGATTTCAGATATTTAAATTGTGCTCTGGGGTCCTATTATGATTTCTACTCCCTTTTCAGGATCAAGGACCTCTTTTATATAGTCATTCATTTCTTCAAGCGAAACCGCATCTATTTCAAGGAACAATCTGTTTAGATAATTGAAACCGAGTCCTAATGCTTCAAATGAGATAAGGCTGTGACTTCGATTTTCTTTTCTCTCATTGTTCCTCAGGAAAGAGGCTTGGGAGAAGTTTTTTGTTGAGTTCAGTTCCTCTTCTGAGATTCCATTTTCGTAGAGGTTTCTCAGTACTTTTTTCAATGCATCAACAGCGATATCTTTTTTTGCATTATCTGTCTCCAGATAGACCTCAAGGATTCCCGCCTCTTTCAACTGGGTTGCCTTTGAATTGACATTGTAAGCAAGTTTCTCTTTTTTCCTGAGTGGCCACAGTCTTGAATTTACTCCTTTTCCGAGGAGGTTTTCCAGCATAAAAGCCAGGCAGAAGTTTCTGGTTGAGATTTTTGGCAGAGGATATGCGATTGCAACTAGAGATTGTTTTGTTTCTTTTTCGACAAAATGATTTTTCTCTTCAGTCGGCGTTATTGAAAAGGGGTTTATTTCAGGCGGATTACCTAAGAGAAATTTTGTGAAATATTTTTCAAAAAGCCTATTAATAATTACTTCATCCAAATCTGAAGAAACAGAAACGACCATATTTCCTGTTATAAAATGATCTTTATAGAAATTTTTAATATCTTTCCCTTTCAATGACTTCAGAGATTCTTGACTTCCATAAACAGAATCTGCGTATGCTGTGTTTGCAAAAAATATCTCGAGGCAGTAATTATGCACAGCTTGAACAGCATCATCTTCTTCTATTTTCCTTCTTTGATTCATCTGCTTTTTTATGTTTTCAATCCTTGTGCCGGAAAAGACTGGTTTGAGCATGATATCTGTCATAAGTTTTAGGGTATCTTCAAGGTTTTCAGACAGGCATTCCAGGTTGATAATTGAATAGTCATTTCTGCAGTCCATACTGATATGTGTAGCCTGGTTCATTATTTCTTGAAGTT
This sequence comes from Candidatus Aminicenans sakinawicola JGI OTU-1, assembly GCA_000493965.1. Lineage (GTDB taxonomy): Bacteria > Acidobacteriota > Aminicenantia > Aminicenantales > Aminicenantaceae > Aminicenans > Aminicenans sakinawicola. The sequence goes on along the minus strand of AWNV01000022.1, from coordinate 32,794 downwards.
TGGTTTGATCCGGTATTTCCAGAACCAATCGAGTTGTCAGATAAGCCAAGCCCTGTTTTCCTTCCGGCTCGGCCCTCTTTCCTCCTTTAATGAGGATCTGGACCACAGTGATAGCAGATGAACCGTCTTTTTCACATATGATTGTAAGACCATTATCCAGGTGTTTTTTGTTTGGAAAAGTTTTCCACAGTGTCTCTTGTTGCCCGCAGAGAACCGGAATTGAGCAAAGCAAAATATAAGCCATCAAAACAATTCGTTTTGGCAGGCTGTTCATTGTTTTAACTCTTCTTTTTTGGCACGATGGAAACAATAACATAGGCATTTTTACTGAGATATTTTCCTGCAGCTTTTCTCAGGTCAGAGGAAGTAATTTTATTAATATTTTCAAGAAAATTTCCCCGCTTTGAGTCCTCGTTCATAAGCATGAATTTTGCCAGGGATTCTGCGATAACAAGACCAATTTCTTGGGATTTGTGAGTATTAAATTTGATTTTATTTTTAGCGCTTTCCAGGTAATCAATGGCATATAATTGAAACTCTCCATGGTAGTCTTTCTTTGAATAGTTCAAACTCCTTGATTTTTTCAAGAATTGAATGAGTTGGCTTTTCGCCGCATTGATTCTTCTTGGGTTTAAGGTAAGATTGATGAGAACAATGCCTCCGTATTTATGTGCTCCATAGTGCATAGTGATAGAATTTACAAAGATCCTTCTTTCTATAAGAGGATGGTTCAACATTGGATTTATCCCGCGGCCAAGGATCGCTGTCAATAAGTCGATGGCATATTGTTCCTCATGATTGAAATCTGGTGCAAGCATCCCGATAGCCAGATATCCTGTGCTGACATCCATTTCTTTCTTGATTTCAATAATCTTTTTAGGTAGAGAAGCCTTTTCTAATTTTCTGGGAGGAATTTCTCCTTTATTTAGGTTTCCAAAGACTTTCTTTAAGTTTTCTTCCATCTTTTCTATTTGGAAATCGCCTACAACTGCAAGAGCACAGTTTGAGGGGCTAAAGTAACTTTTGTAAAATTTTTCCACCTGTTCAACTGTTGCGGATTTTATGACCTCTCTCTTTCCATAAGCCGGTTTTTGATAGGCATGATTTTTGAATAGATTTTGGTAGACCAATGATGTTTCGTATTTTATGGGGTCATCTTCGATTTGGCTTATTTCTTCAAGGATTACTTCCTTTTCTTCATCGAGCTCTTTTTGTGTAAGCTTGAGATTGAACAGTATTTCTTTTTGATTGGTTAAGGCGAAATCTGCATATTCAGAAGGAAGATTCAGTTCGAAAATTGAAAGGTCACGTCCGGTGTAAGCATTAAAATAGGCACCGTGCTTTCTTATGTTTTTGCTGATTTCATCTCCGCTGTGGAATTCAGTCCCTCTGAACAGAATGCAGTGTTCTAAAATATGAACAAGGCCGTTTGTTTCTTCTGATTCGTCCTTTGTTCCAAGATTGAAAGCAAACACAAGATTGATTAAGGGTAGAGTTTTTTTGTTATAAAGAAAAACCTTAAGGCCGTTTTCAAGTTCAAAATATTTTGTATTCTCTTTTTCTTGAGAGTAGATTGGAGTAAAAGAGAGAATGAATCCAAGAAAGACAGTTGCAAATAAAATGTACGGCCTTATAAGCTTCATATTGAATGTCTTATATTCATCTTACAATATTGTTTGGAATGGGACAAGCAAGAGTGTCAGGCTCCCTTTCCTGATGAGTTGAACTTTTTGTGCTTCTATTGTATTATCTTTTTACCTGAACTATTCATAAAAAATGTCGATACTTAAGATAACAATATTCATATCAAGTTGAAAATAAGGGAGAGAAATGAGCAAACGCCGGAAAGAAAAAATATTAGTAGTTGATGATGAAGAGAATATCCGCAAATCTCTCAAGATGATCTTGGAATATGAGGGTTACAGTTTCCTGGAAGCTTCAGACGGTGAAGAAGGCCTGGATATCATTGAAGATACAATCGGGTTAGATTTAGTCCTTCTAGATATCAAACTTCCTGGAATAGATGGTTTAGAGGTTCTTGCAGAGTTGAAGAAAAGGCCGTATTCACCTGAAGTCATCATGATATCCGGACACGGTACAGTCCAGACTGCTGTGGAAGCGACAAAATTGGGAGCTTACGATTTTATTGAGAAGCCTCTTCACCGGGAAAGGGTTTTACTGAGCATTCGTAATGCTTTGAGCCAGAACAAACTGCTCCGTGAGTGCCAGGATCTACGAAAGAGGGCAGAGAAGAAGTACCAGCTCGTCGGGAATCATCCGTCGATGAAAAAGCTTTGGCAGGAAATCATGAAAATTGCTCCCACTAATGCGACAATTTTGATATTTGGCGAGAGCGGTACAGGAAAAGAACTCATTGCACGTGCCATCCATGAACACAGCCTACGTGCCCGAGAAGAATTTATTCAGGTGAATTGTGCGGCAATTCCTGAAGAGCTGATAGAGAGTGAACTTTTTGGTCATGTAAGAGGAGCATTTACAGGGGCGACCGAGAAAAAATTGGGGAAGTTTGAGTTAGCAGACGGTGGAACGATTTTCCTGGATGAAATTGGTGATATGAGTTTAAAAACCCAGGCAAAGGTTCTGCGTGTTCTTGAGGAAGGGGAGGTTCAAAAGGTTGGCTCCAGTAAAATAAATAAGGTTGATGTCAGAGTTATTGCTGCGACAAATAAGGATTTGAAAAAGGAGATAAAGGAAAGAAATTTCCGGGAAGATTTATTTTTTCGTCTGAATGTTGTTCCCCTTTATTCACCTACACTGCGTGAGAAAAAAGAGGATATCCCCATTCTTGTTGATTATTTCTGCAGTTTATTTGTGAGCGAGAATAATTTCAAAGTAAAAAAGTTTTCGCAAGATGCACTAGAAAGTATGATGAAATATCAATGGAAAGGAAATGTACGGGAACTTAAAAATATCATCGAAAGATTGCTTATTATATCAGATGCCGATGTAATAAAAAGAAAGGATTTGCCTGATCAGTTAAAAGAGGATGTAAATATTTATCTCCCTGATGTAAAAAAGATAAAAGGCTTAAAAGAATTCAAAGATGTTGCAGAAAGGGAGTTTATACTTTCTAAACTCAAAGAAAACGACTGGAATATTTCTCAGACTGCGAGGGAGATTGATACTCCACGCAGTAATCTTTACAAAAAAATTGAACAATATGGTATAAAGATAAAGGCTGGAGCAGGCGAGGTGGTTGCCGCTTCTTCTCTTTATGAGGATGAAGGGGAGGAAAGTCCGAACTCCAGAGGGCAGGATGGTCGTTAACGACGACTCCGGGCGATCGGAGGAAAGTGCCACAGAAAACATACCGCTCTGAGAGATTGGTAAATTTACCGTCTTGCGGAGTAAGGGTGAAAAGGCGAGGTAAGAGCTCACCGTTCTGATGGTGACATCAGATGCATGGTAAACCCCATCCGGAGCAAGACCAAATTGGCCCTGTTTGAAGCGGCCCGTTTCATGGGGCGGGTAGGTCGCTTATCCCCTTGGGTAATCAAGGGGTTAGATAAATAACCACCGCCGGCTGATTATTCGGCAGGAACAGAATTCGGCTTACGTCCTGCTCCAACCAAAATATTATTCATCTTTTTCTAGGGTGGAAAACGTGATTTTATGTTTTGACAAACATAATAAGAATGCTATAATGGGGGACGTTGCTGCGGGGTAGAGCAGTCTGGTAGCTCGTCGGGCTCATAACCCGGAGGTCGCTGGTTCAAATCCAGCCCCCGCTACCATCTTATTTATCAATTACTTACGTAAATTCCCACCTCCAAAGGGCCCATAATCCGTTCTTTAGCCCCCCATATAGGAGGCATTTATGACCACTTCGAAAGGGATGGTGTCTGCCTTTCTGTCTACCAGGAGACTCAGGAACCTAAGTCCCAACATAATCACTTTCTACAGCCAGCATCTCAACAAGTTCCTGGAGTTTATGGATTCGCATTATCCCGATGTATCATTGGAGCAGATCGGCCACAAGTATTTTTAACTCATTGTTTTCATCCCGGATTTTCTTGACTTTATTGGAAGAGGCTTCTCGGATCGTATCTCCGTTGAGCTGTCGTTTTCCCGCCTCCAAAAAGGCTTTACTCCATTTGTAGTACATGGTGGGATGGATTCTTTCCTTGCGACAGAGGTCTGTGATACTTTCCTCTCCACGCAGCCTTTCCAGCACTATCCGGATCTTTTCTTCTGCTGTGAATTTGTGACGGGTTCTTCGTTGGATCTCCCGGACGATGGATTCAGGTGAAGCTTTAGACTTTTTCTCTTTTGTCATGCATTTCTCCTAGCTTAAGATTATCACAAATAATCTGTAGCTTAAGAAATGCCCTCATCTGTCAGAATTTCGCTGACGGGAAACAAAGTATTTATCATCAATCCTGTTAAAAGTATCGCGGATAAGGTCTTAAGTCCATGTTTTATTTTTTTAAGAAATACAGATTATAAGTCAAATTGACTCTTTTGAAGGCAGTAGTAAAACAATTCACAGCTCTTACATTTATCTCTAATCCTGCCAGTGCAGTTTTCTATAATTCCGATTCTAGACAATGCAAAATCATATTTAACCGGGTCTGTCGGTTCAATCTCAGCAAAACTATATGTTATTTTTTCTGCAGACTTCAGTGATATAGTCTTTTGGTCGTAAAACCCTAATATTCTGCACAATCTGCCCATGTGCACATCTACGGGCACTATAAGTTTAGCTTTATCAATCACCTTCCAGAGACCTGTGTCCACATCGTCACTGCGGACCATCCACCGCATGAAAAGATTAAGCCGTTTGCATGCACTTCCTCTGGAAGGACTTGCCAGTAAATACTTTAAACCGCGGTTTACATACCCATTGCGGTACGAAGCATGTATATCCAGAAGAGAATCGCTAAATTTAGACAAGGCTGGAATAATATTCTTATCGCTCGAGTTGTATCCCTGAACAAAAAACTCCTTTATGCTTCCAAATTCCCAAAGTATTCCCTGTAACAGCTCAAGGAGGTCAGATATATCGCTGCCAGTAGTAAACCTATGCTTGAAACTTTTAAGGTTTTCTCTTTTCTCCTTATTAAAGGAAAGGACAAATTGAAAAGGGCTTTTGCCCATAAGTCCAAACAGATAAATAAGATTTCTCTGGATCTGCTGTACTCTACCATACGCAAGACTAGCTGCTAAAAAACCTGCAATTTCCATATCTTCCCGGCTGGAATACTGATATACAAATTGTAGTGGGTCTGGTTTTATGAGCCTTCGGTGATTGTACTTTGCATACAATTTATCTAAAACATTTTTCAGGGAAGCGATTTGTCTTTTCATCAAATCAAGTTTACTATATCAAATATGAAACATAAGTTATGGTTCTGAGAAATTTCAATAAAATAATAATAATTCCTTTTTACTTCATTATAAAGCAAGTATGTAAAAATTTCAGTTTCAGTTAGCACAGAAGAATGCACTGGAGGAGAAAAAGAGAAAAAGGTCGTCAGATTAGGTTATTTCCTATCGACAAATCATTCAAAAATACTTATATTGTAAATTGCAATGAATATAAAAATGTATTAAATCAAAAATTAGCTTAAGTCCAAAAATGTCAAACCTACGTACATAAGATTGAAAATATTGGAATATCTTAAAGCGAATAAAACTCACCCAACAGCAGAAGCAATAAAGGAGTATGTAAAGAGTGTCAGAAGAATAGAAGGAGGAAATAATGGATCTAACAACGCTATATAAAATTAGCTACGGAATGTATGTGGTATGTTCCAAAGAAGGCGATAAATTGAACGGACAGATTGTAAATACTGTCATCCAGGTTACAGCAGAGCCTCCAAGAGTTTTAATATGTATTAACAAAGAAAATTTAACACACCAGTATATCCAGAAAAGTAACGTCTTTTCTATTTCAATTTTGGAAAAAGATACACCGATGAAATTCATAGGGCATTTTGGCTTCAGGTCCGGAAGAGAATTAAATAAGTTCAAGGATATGGATTACATAACTAGAATGACCGGTGCTCCAATCGTTACTTCAAATACTCTGGGTTACATAGAGTGTGAAGTAGTCGGGAGTATGGACACAGGTACACATACAGCCTTTATTGGAAAAATTAGAGATGCCAAGGTGCTCAAAGAGGGAGATCCTCTGACTTACGTTTACTACCATCAAGTTAAAAAAGGAAAGACACAGAAAAATGCTCCCACATATATAAAAAAAGAACCAAACAAAGAAAAGGAAGAAAAAAAAATGGCTACATAACACAGCAAGAAAAATAAATTAAGGAGGTTTCACTATGACCAAAAAATTGCAGATTTACAAATGTGAGATTTGTGGAAATATTGTTGAGGTCTTACATGAGGGAGTAGGAGAACTTGTCTGCTGCGGGCAGCCAATGGCTCTCCTTTCCGAGAAAACAGAAGATCAGGGTAATGAAAAGCATGTCCCTGTCATTGAAAGCACTGAAAAAGGAATAAAGGTAAAGGTAGGGACTGTCACTCATCCCATGGAAGAAAATCATTATATTGAATGGATAGAGGTCATTGCTGACGGCCGGGCTTACCGGAAATTCCTCAGCCCCGGCGATTCTCCAGAAGCAGATTTTGCCATAACTGCTGAAAAAGTCGAAGCCAGAGAATATTGCAATGTCCATGGTTTATGGAAAAGTTAATTATAATAAGTGGGGCTAAAATTAAAAGTTTAAAAGGAACACAAACGGAAAAGAACATCTTAACCGCTTTTGCCGGCGAGTCTCAGGCAAGAAACCGTTATACGTATTTTGAATTGTGGAGACGCCAGCTTCTAAACCTGAAATAAAAGGCATGATTCCTTTTGAAACCGGCACATTATCAAAAAAGATGTTTGAAGCAATTTTTAACAACTTACCTGTAGAGATCACTTTTGTAGATAAAGAGGATACTATTCGCTACTTCAACCAGCCCAAAGAGAGAAATTTCCCCAGGACAAAAGCGTTGATTGGCCGAAAAGTTCAGCAATGCCACTCTCAAAAAAGCTTACACATAGTCAATAAGATATTGGAAGATTTTAAAAGTGGCCGCAGAGATTCAGCTGAGTTTTGGATTAATTTGAAGGGTAGGTTAATTTATACCCAATATTTCGCTGTTCACGACAAAAATGGAGATTATTTTGGATGTCTGGAAGTAACTCAAGACATCACAGATATAAAGAAGATTAAGGGAGAGAGGAGATTACTATAAAAGGAGGTTAATTATGCCTGATTTTGGAACACCATTTTCTGGCCTTGCCAAGGGACGTAAACTTACACAAGAAGAATTAATTCGGGCAATACGGTTTATGATTGCTGCAGAATACGAAGCAATCCAGCTCTACATGCAGCTTGCAGAATCAACTGATAACAAACTAGCTATCGAAGTGCTTAAAGATATAGCGAATGAAGAGCGCGTTCATGCTGGCGAGTTTCTTAGACTCTTAAAACACCTTGCACCAGATGAAGAAAAATTCTACAGAGAAGGAGCAGAAGAGGTAGAAGAGGAAATGAGAAAATTAAAATAGAGTTGAGTCAAAAAAGCACATAACTTCTTGCGCTACATAACGTAGGCTTTCGAATTATTCTGTTTAACCCGCTTAGCTGTTAGACATTATGCTTAATGCCCATATGCAGAGGTTTTTTCTACTTCCCATATTGGGAAAAATAAAATTAAAAGATAAATAAAGGAGATTTTTCCAATGAAAAAAATTTTTAACTGGACGGTTAATGTGAGTCTTCTGTTTATTGCTGCCTCCGCACTGACATATGCAATACATTATTTCATTTTTCATGACGCTCATCATATTTTTATTTACATGATCGGAGACTTTGGTTTTCTTTTCATAGATGTACTTCTTGTTGTTTTATTTATCGAGCGCATTCTTTCTCGCAGAGAAAAACAGGCTATTATGAAAAAGTTAAATATGGTAATCGGAACGTTCTTTAGTGAAGTCGGGCTTGATTTACTCAAAAAGTTTTCGACTTTTGTGAATAATGCTGAAAATCTGGAGAAAAAACTGAAAATTTTGCCCCAATGGGGAAAGAAGGATTTTAAAGACGCTATTGTCTCGGCTCAAGAGTTTTCTTATGAAATAAAAATTGATAAAGACACATTATGCGAACTCCGTGATTTTCTTATTGATAAGCGCTCATTCATGATGCGATTGCTGGAAAATCCAAATCTACTCGAGCATGAACATTTCACAGACCTTCTGTGGGCAATTTTTCATCTTACCGAAGAACTGGCCTTTAGAGAGGATAAATTAAAAGAACTTCCCCAGGAGGATTACAATCATATAGTCAATGATTTGAGACGGGCCTATTCACAGATTACAAGCGTGTGGATCGCTTACACAGGGCACCTTAAAGAGAGCTATCCTTTCCTGTTTTCATTGGCAGCACGGATAAATCCTTTAGACCCGAGTGCCACGCCGATAGTATCCAGCTAATACCCTCTACTGGCAGAGAATATGGAAAAATGTATCATATGGGCAATCAGGCTGTGTATGGTATTATAAAGGTAAGGGGGAAAAAGAGCTTCGCAAAATAGCAAAAAGATTTTCTTATACGAGATTCAGAATATGGACAGAAAAGGATGCTTACTCTTACGAATTTTGCATTGACGATATATAATTTTTCTATATATTATTAGTATCAGGGTAAGTCTGAATGAAAAGGACAGTTGGTATATTACTCATATTATATCTTTTCATATTTTCCTGGGGGAAAGTCTATTTCCATGGGAACTTGACAAGGAAGAATTCCAATATACTGATTATAACCATAGATACTTTGAGGTTAGACCGTGTAGGAATTTATTCGGATAAGTACGTAAAGACTCCAACAATAGACAGTCTTGCCACCAGGTCATTTGTTTTCCGGTGGGCTTTTGCTCATAATCCCGTAACCCTTCCGTCCCATGTTAATATTATGACCGGTACTACACCACTTTTTCACGGCATAAGTGATAATCCTGGGTTTTTTCTGGACAAAAAATTTCTTACTATTGCTGATTACCTAAAGGCTAAGGGCTATAATACCGGTGCCTTTATAGCTGCTTATCCTCTGGATTCCCGTTTTGGTCTGAATCAGGGGTTTGAAATATATGATGATCATTATGGTACCCAGAAGGTAGATTCAATCTACTTTATTGAACGACCGGCGGAAAGGGTTATAAAGCCAGCAATAGAATGGATAAAGAACCGGGAAAAGAAATGGTTTGCTTGGATACATCTTTTTGAACCCCATGAACCCTATGAACCACCGCCTCCCTATGATACTCAATTCCCGAAGGATCCATATTCCGGAGAAGTAGCATGCTTGGATGCAAAACTGAAGGTACTTTTTGACTTTTTGGAAGAAAGAAACTTGTATAAGAATACTATTATTATTCTTACTGCAGACCATGGGGAGGCTTTTGGTGAAAAGGGAGAAACCTCTCATTCATATTTTGCTTACAACAATACAATACATATCCCACTTATTCTAAATATTCCAGGGACACATGGTGGCTGGATTGAAGAGAATGTAGCACATATAGATATATTTCCTACCCTCTGCATTTTATTGGGATACAAAATCCCAGGCCATCTGCAGGGAAAATCCCTTGTGCCACTTCTACGGGGAAAGAAACTTGAAGAGAGAGCGATATACTTTGAGTCTTTGACTCCATACCTAACCCGGGGGTGGGCCCCGCTTCGTGGCTATATTGAAGGAAGTAGAAAATTTATAGATCTCCCAATCAGGGAGCTATATGATTTCAAGAAGGACCCTGGGGAAAATAACAACCTGGCAACACCTGACAATATTGGTAAATACAGGTCTCGTTTATCTATGCTTCAAAAAGAACTTGAGGGGAAGGATCGAGTGGAGCGTTTCAGAAAAATCGATTCGAGAGAGATGAAAAAACTCGAGAGTCTTGGGTATATCACATCCAATTTTTCAGGAGAGAAGAAAATATTTACAGAGAAGGATGATCTGAAAGTTTTAAAACCTCTCCAGAATAAAATGGAGGAAGCAGTAAAGTGGTTTTCTAATGGAAAACGATGTAAAGCTATAGAGCAAATGGAGATGCTTGTAAAACAAAGAACAGATTTTATTATTGCCTTTGACTACCTGGCTGGTTTTTACAGAGACAGTGGTAATCTTAAAAAGGCAATAGAGATGCTCCAAAAAGGACTTGAACATAACAAAAACAATCTCAATCTAAAAATGAAGTTAGGAATTTATTTGATTGATGATGGAAGCCCAGAACAGGGGATTCCATTACTGCTTGAGTATGAAAAGAGAAATCCATACAACCCGGATACTGTTAATTATCTGGGGATTGCTTATCAGAAGATGGGTAATTATGATAAGGCACTGGAGTTTTATAACGGGGCTATTAAACTGGATGAAAATTTATCCGCTGCTTATTACAACAGGGGAGCACTTTATTTAGCAAAGTGTATCAAAAATTACAAAAAAGAAACCTGTCTAAAAGCTTTAGAAGATTTTTCAAAGACACTTGAGATAGAACCTAAGCATATTAGTGCTCTTAATGGCAGAGCGATGGCATTCAGATTGATGAAAAATTTAAGGATGGCAGTTGAGGATTGGAAAAAAGTAATTAAAATAGATCCATCCTATGCCAGGGCTTATATATATATTGGCGAGTGTTTTTTCCAGATGAAAAAGCCGGCAGAGGCAAAAAAGTTCCTGAAGCTATGCCGGGAAAAATATTATCTTGAACTTAATGCAAAGGATCGCCAGAAACTGGATCATCTTCTTAAGACAACTAATAATTAGGCAAATTGCAGATCATAGATCGGTTCTTTTCCTTTCTCTTGTTTAACAATCCGTTCTGCATATGGCAAAGGATAGGTGAGAGCCAACTCCAGGACTGGATGCGCTTTTCCTCTGTAAATGAGATATCTTGTCTTCTTCAGCCGAACAAGGAAGGAGAGTTGATTGTTCAACATATGATCGAAAAGACATTCCCTGTCTCCCCCTCGATCCATAACCCAAATCCCTTTCTTTTCCGTCGCCTGCGAGACCTTTTAATGAACTCATTATAGAGCACTGGGAACATGGAATACAAAAACAAAAAAATAGAATCGGTTTGATGGGGGTGTATATTTCAGAAGCGAGGACTCGATTATCTGGAAATTCAGATTTATTTTCTGGTTTTGATTAAAAAGTCATCAAGCTGTTTCCTCTTATCCGGTGATAATCGGTCGTAAAATTTGTCTTTATATCTGGAAAAGTAAAAGAATGCGATGGAAAGATTTCCTTTGTCCAGGTGGACAAGAGCCAGATTGTAAAGGGCATCCCCTGAATCCGGATTCCATTTCAGTGCCAGTTCCCAGTTTTCGATGGCCATTTCAAGGTGACCGGATTTTCTGTGCGCCGCACCAAGTCCATTGTAGGCCGCAGAATAACTTGGATCGAGCTTCAAAGCTCTCTGGAACGCATCTATAGCCTTTTCCAAGCTGCCGGGAGTACTGGTTTCCAGGAAGATTCCCAAGTAAGCAGAACCCAGGTTGTTGAAGGCGACAGGAAAATCTTCATCTGTCGCAATAGCTTTTTTAAAAACCTCAGTTGCTTTTTCAAACTGTCCTGTGTGAAAATAGGCGGCTCCAAGACTGTTCCATATTTCAGGATCATAACTCATTTTCCGAAAGGTCATCGTTTCACACATATTGATTACCTCATCATATCTTCTTGCTTTGAGCAGATTACTGACATAAGCCAGGAAAATCTCGTAGCTTGTTGGGATGCGATCGAGGCCCAGCCTCAAAACCTCAAGGCAATTGGTCATCATCCCGTCCTCTCTGTACAACAAGGCTAGATGGGTAAAGGCAAGGTCAAAATCTTCCCTTTCGGCGATGACTTGTTTAAGGATTTCAATACCCTTGCGGAGTTGTCCATGATGCCGAAGAGCTGCGGCTTCCATAACTCGGTTGTAAAGGGGAAGCAAAACCTTGACATCGTCTTCAGGACCGAACGTCTTTTTTTTTGAAGGTTGTCGAGCGCTTATATACCCGAGAGATTCCATTTTTTTAATTGTCTGCTCATCGACTCTTTCTCTACTCTCTGATTTATAAATAGAAGAATACGCCGACTCGAGCTTATTCAGACGCCGTTTGAAATCTCCGAGATTCGCGGTGTTTGCGAGATTTCGGATTTCCTCAAAATCCTTTTCCAGATCATAGAGCTCGGGAAGAGGAGAGTCTATGAACTTTTGTTTTCCAAGAATAAAGCCTTTCAATGGTGCCCAGCCTAAACTGTAAAAAGGATAGAGGGACTCAAAGTAGATCGGCCTCTCGGGAAGTTTTTCTCCTCTGATGACAGGGAGCAGTGAGAGCCCCTCCAGAAAACCGGGCATTTCGAGTCCTAAAATGTTGCATACCGTTGGAAAAATATCAAAATGTGCGACAGTTTGATCGACTTGTCCCGGTTTTAAGCCAGGAGCTGAGATGATAAGCGGAATCCAAAGTGTGCTGTTGTATGCCATAAATCCATGGGTGGATTCCTTGTGCTGGCCCAACGACTCTCCATGATCACTTGTCAATATAATGCATGTGTCTCCAACAAGGTTGTGAGTTTTCAATGAATTAAGTAACTCACCAAGTGCCTTGTCTACGTAAGCCACTTCGCCCTCATAGGGTTTGTCTTTAAATTGTGTTTTATAAGGTTCCGGAGGGGAATAGACAGCGTGAGGATCAAAAAGATGAATCCATTGAAACCAGGGTGTTTTCTGGTTTTGAACCCATTCCTTTGCCCGATCTATAACAGCCTCAGCCTTTCTCTCTACGTACATCGGATCATTGAAATCCTGACTTCCGTATTCATCGTCGTAGACGTCAAATCCCTGGTCAAGTCCAAATCGTGAATCGAGAGGATAAGCTCCAATAAAAGCCCCTGTTGAATAACCGTGGCCCTTTAAATATTCGGCCAAGGTTAGAAATTCTTTTCCGACAACGAATGTGGCATTCTCATGAATGCCATGGAACAAAGGAGTTGTCCCAAGAAGAATACTTGCATGGGAAGGCAGGGTCATTGGAGAGTGTGCAAAGGCCCGGCGAAAGAGAACTCCCTTTGTCGCCAGGCTATCGATATTGGGAGTCTGGATATATCCTGGATCATAACAACTCACTCTGTCTGCTCTTAGGGTGTCCACGGTGATCAGGAGGACGTTCAACCGTTTCGTGTCTTTGTTCGACGTAGAAAAAAGTGGCCAGGACCCGGCTATCATTCCCATCATGATCAACGTAAAAACAATCCGATTTGTACGCATAATCCAGTTCATCCCGTTAAATAAAATCTACCAAACACATCCATGAAATTCACCATAAGAATTTGCTTTTTTGGCTTGCTTTAATTTCGATTCATTTTGCTAAATTTAGGCCCTTTTATCTCCTCTATTGCCAATACTATACTATATAGAACAAACATTTTTTGTCAATAAGATGTTTGCCAGGAGTTCCCCCCAAACAGTACTTAACAAATAACAAATAGCAGAATATTCCTTTCTGCTCAAAATTACATCTTACGAATTTTGCATTGACGAGATATGCTTTTTCTATATATTATTAGCATCAGAGAAGCTTTCAAGGAGAAAAACATGGCAGATTTAACTACATCTTATATGGGATTAAAACTCAGAAATCCGATAATCGTGGGAAGCAGCGATTTAACAAAGACTGTATCAGGGATAAAAAAATGTGAAGAGGCTGGAGCAGGCGCAGTGGTAATGAAGTCGATATTCGAAGAACAGTTTTTAGCAGAAGAGAATATTCATGTCCATCCGGAGGCGCTTGATTATATGAGGGCAGGAGGATTGTTAGAATATGCTCCTCACTCGATTACTCGAATGATTGAAGAGGCAAAAAAAGATGTAAGCATTCCCATTATTGCCAGCATTAACTGTCAAACACCCAAACTGTGGCCGAGCTTTGCCAGACAGATTCAACAGGCCGGGGCGGATGGGCTGGAGCTGAATATTTATTTTCTTCCGATCGATGTTGATTCACCTTGTAAAGTTTACGAAGAACAACACCTTCAAATCCTTGAAGAAGTAAAAAAGGAAGTTTCCGTTCCAGTATCTTTGAAGCTTATGTCACAGATTACTTCTGTTCCTTATTTAGCAAACAGGCTAGCTCAAGCTGGTAGTGACGCCCTTGTTCTCTTTAACTGGTTTCTCGAGCCAGATATTGATGTCAAGAATCTTAAGACAAGGACTATCATTGGAAAAGGAAATTTCTATCAGTCCTTAAGATGGATAGCTCTTTTGGCTCATAGGATTGACTGTGATCTTGCCTCATCTGGAGGAATTCAAGAGACTGAAGACATTGTGAAACAGATTCTTGCTGGCGCTTCTGCTGTTCAAGTTTGTACTCTTTTATACAAAAAGGGACTTGATGAGATAAAAAACCTGTTGAGCGGAATGGAAACCTGGATGGATGAACATCGCTATTCAGGAATAGAGGATTTTAAAGGAGAGCTTTCCTTTAAAAAACAAGAATTGAGTTTTAAGAACTTAGGAGAGGCCAGGGCTTATTTTCGGGCCCAATATTTGGAAACTTATTCAAAATAAATAGATGAGAAGCTCTCTCTTTCGAGTATACTTCTGATATTCAGAGGGATAACGCTAGATAATAAAGAATTTATCGTGGAGTAAAAACATGAAAAATCATAAATTATGGATGCTGATTGTTTTTATTGCAGTATTTATAGGTCTTGTAAATGAGGCCATTGCCGAAGAAAGCACGTTTACTCTCGAACAAATATTGAGTAGTCCATATCCTAAGCACTTGGTAGCGGCAAAACATGCCGACCGGATTGCATGGGTCTTTTATGTTGAAGGTGAGCACAATGTCTGGACGGCAGCAGTTCCGGATTTTAAGCCGGTGAATCTTACCGGTTTTGTAAAAGATGAGGTGTTTGAAATCCCTGATGTTCAGATAACCGATGACGGTTCCATTGTTGTGTATGTGCGTGGGGGATACCCGAACAGCAAGGGATGGGTCACAAATCCGAAAAGTGATCCGGACGGAATGGAGCAAGCTATCTGGGCAGTTAAGGCGATTGAAGGAGAACCGTGGAAAGTTGTCCTGGGGAACAATCCTGTACTATCGCCGGATGGGAAATGGATTCTTTTAGAAAAAGAAGGACAGATTTATAGAGTTTCTCTGCAGCCACCATGTGAAACCGGAAAGCAGGCATTGCCGGAACAACTGTTTAAAGCTGCTGGTAGAAATGAAAATCCCTGCTGGTCGCCAGATGGGAAACGATTGGCTTTTGTCAGCAGCCGGGATGACCATAGTTTTATAGGAGTTTTCGAATTTAAGACACGTAAAATCACCTGGCTAACTCCCAGTGTAGATCGGGACAGCGATCCGCATTGGTCGCCGGATGGGAGGCAGATAGCTTTCTTGCGAAGGCCTGGTTTGCAATATAATGAAGTATTTAACTACTGGAGGCGGGGGGAGCCTTCTAGATTGATGATCTGGATCGCTGATATAGATACAGAAAAAGGCCGAGAGCTGTGGAGTTCGATAGATAAAGAACCTAAGTTTTATTCCATTCGCAACTTCCAGTGGACAGCGAATAATCGGATTTTGTTTACGGCCGAGCACGACAATTGGAATCATGTTTTTTCGATGTCATTATCTCAGGGTGAGCCTGTAGATCTTACCCCTGGGGAGGCTTTTGTTGAGCATCTGGGTTTATCGAGTGATGGAGAAACGCTTTTTTTTAGCAGTAATCTGGCTGATATTCACGGGCGGTATATCTGGAAAGTTGCTACATCTGGAGGCAAAGCGAAACAGCTAACCAAAGGTGCAACCATCGGGACTTATCCGGTTGCCCTTTCATCGGGAAAGAATGTCGCTTTTTTGCATTCCACGGCAAAATATCCTATGTCAGTAGCGCTCGTTCCTGCTGATGGGAGTAAAACAAAAATCATCGCACCGCTGAAACTGTCAACAAAATTTCCTCTAGATGAGCTTGTGGTTCCAAAGCTTGTGATTGTAAAGGCTGAAGATGGCCTGGAGATTCCATGCCAGCTGTTTCTCCCTAAGGATGCAAAAGCAGGGGATGGAAGGCCGGGAATTGTGTATACACATGGCGGTCCTATACGCCAGATGCTACTGGGCTGGCACTATATGGAATTCTATTCCGAGGCCTATGGGATAAACCAATATTTTGCCAATCGAGGCTACGTAGTGATTTCGATCAATTACAGGAGCGGGATAGGGTATGGACGTTCCTTCCGGGATGCACCTAACACTGGGAGAGAAGGTGCATCGGAGTACCAGGATGTTGTTGCCGGTGCTAAATATTTGCAAGAAAGGCCTGAGGTTGATCCTGAGAGAGTAGGGCTCTGGGGTTTGTCTTACGGTGGTCTTTTAACAGCCATGGGACTGGCCCGCAATTCCGATATATTTAAGGCAGGTGTAGATATGGCCGGGGTTCATGACTGGTCGCAGTTTGTCAGGAGCTTGTCTGATGAAGAAAATGATAAGAAACTAGCTTTTGAATCTTCTCCGGTAGCCAGTGTCGAAAAGTGGAAATCTCCGGTTTTATTCGTACATGGTGATGATGACCGCAATGTTCCCTTTTCGCAAACTACAGATTTAGTCCAAAAACTCAGGCTAAAAGGGGATGTACATATCGAATTGGTAATATGCCCGGATGAGCCGCATGAGTTTTTATTATATAAAAACCGGATAGGCGCCTATAATGCAGCCGTTGAATTTCTGGACAGGTTTTTGAAATGATTTAATTTGAAAGAGTTCACTTAATTAATTCAAACTATTTCTGTGCTAGTTGGAGATCAGCCCAGAAAGAATATTTCTTTGGGATTTTCCTCCTCATCGATGCCATAGACGACGAACTGGCTCTGCCCCCGCTTCTTTCATCTGAAAACTCGCCAGCTTTTGTTGCTGTGGTTCTTGTACTTTGCTCACCAAGCTGCCTCATCCTTGCCTCTCTCATCTCTTTCGTCATACCGCCCCATTCAAAACCGATTTTGATGCTCTTGCCAGCTTCTGTCCCTATCCCTGGATCAAGATCTGACTGTTTCTCTAGAGGAATGGCAAATTCATAAACGACCGTTTTTTCTTGGCTTGCGATCCTGAATACAGCTTTTTTAATTTCACTGCTTTCTGTGTCTGGGGAAGATGACTTGCTCTTTTCGTTTATAATTTTATAGTTCTGTATGTTGTAATAAGGAGTCTTTAGCATTTGAGTTTTTCTTTCCTCAGAGATTGGCCCCTGGTCCTGTTCTATAAGAGCAATAAACTGATCAGCCGGAATACGCTTACTTAAAAATGTAATGCCATGATCTTGTTTATTTTTTCCTTCGGTGTTGAAATAGATTGTCATACCGCTAGCCCTGATTGAGCTTAAATACTTAGGATCCTTGAAGATGAAAAGAATATAAACATAATCAGAATCATTTCTGAATGCATAGTCAATTTGTGCTTTTTTCTCAAAAGTAAAAGAATTTCCTGCCCAGTCATAGGTAGAACCATCGATTTTAATAGGAACATTCGTCCATTTACTGGTAACTGCTGTATTTTTAGCTGTAGCTGCAAAAGAAATGCTTAATATTAATAGTGAAATTAAGAATATTTTTAGGAAGGGTATTTTTTTCATCACTTTTCCTCCTATTTTCTTTGGTCAATTAATATAACATAAATTATTGTCTATTTAAGGCAATTGTCCTGTCTTGACTGCTTTTATTTCTTTTCGATTTCATCGATTAACTTTTTTACATCTGGTTGTTTTGAATTCAGGCTGAGAGATGCTTTGAGGGCATTCAAGGCATTTTCCCTTTTTCCAGTTTTGTAGTAGCAAAAACCAAGAGAATTAAGAAGACTGATATCGCTGTTATAAATCTCGTTTCCTTTATTTAAGTTTTCTATGGCCTTTGAGTAGTCTCCCATTCCCATGTAAGCTTTTCCCTTTATTAGATAATAATCGAATCTAAATTTTTCGTCGTTCTCTATGGTTTCACTCAATTTCAGGCTTTTTCCATATTTCTTAAATTTGAACAAGAAATGAGCATATTCAATCAGTCCCTTTTTATAATCGGGATTGGCTTCATAAGCTTTTTCATAACTAGCTTCAGCTTTTTCATACTCTCCAACGTTTTCATATTGATGAGCCATCATGTTGAAATAAAGATAATTGTTGAGCAGAGAAAAAGCCTTTGAGTGTGCTATAGGATGTGCAATGACTTCCTGAGTCGAAATGATGAAGTTTACAGTTTTCTCATCGATTGTCACTCCGTTTTTATCTTTCAGGCTCAACGTCATCTTATAATAATCTGGAGACAATTCTCCTCCTGAAATAGTATTCGTAACAGGTATAGATTTCCTTAAGGGATAGTTATTTAATCTTAAATTAAAAGATTTTAGTATTGGATTCTCTGGCTTGAGGCCCTTTATCACAACTCCAACTTCGCCCTCATCCCAGAGGCTTTGATTTATATTCGAGAGAATAAAAAAGAAAGAAATATCTTCTGATGCAGCAAAATTGTTTTTGGGGTCAATGACTAGTTTCTTGTCCAAAACCTTAAAGGGAATGTGCATATTATTGTTGTAAGATTGGAATTTATAGCCGATTAAAGGGCTTGTAATCTGGGGAGATTCTGAATCCTCGGGAATTGTAATATTTTTCTCAAATATACTGAATTCTTTGGCTACAGAATTCTGGAGGAGAATGACCAATTTGTATTTACCCTCTATGGCTGGGAAGCAGTCCTCGATAGAAATTCCATTTCCTCTTATCTTGTCAAGGTCTTCAGGAGAAAAATAAAATGGAAAATTTCTTCTATACTGAAAGATAATTTGCTCTTTAATCCTTAGACTAACTGTAAGATTAAAGTTAGAAAAATACTGATCTTTTGGCTCATAATAATCGAGGGGAATACTTTTGGGTGCAATGGAAAAGTGCAAAAAAGTTATCCCCATGATAGGATCTTTTATTAATGACAGTTGGGTATCATTTTCGATAAAATTTTCCATGTATTCTGTGCTGACCATTCCTTTATAATCAAGAAAATGAGTTGCATATGTTGGATTGACATTCTTTTTTGGCGATTCGATAATCTCAGCAAGCATGATAGTGTTTTGAGGGGAAGGTGTATAATTGTAAGGGATGTCGCCAGGAATAATGGATAGAGCAACAAGTGATAAAGTTGGAGCGAGTTCTCTGATCTTCTCATACATACTTCGATAATCTTCCATGGCAAAACCCTTGGAATGGATCATTAAACGTCCAGGCCCATCGGAAACTGGGTCATACAGCTTGAATTCTCCGATACCACCTCTTTGATAAAAGACCAGTCCAAAGTGAACTGGCAGCCCTTTTGTCTTGTCTCCGTAATAATACCAGATTTCACAGGGATAAAGTCCAAGTGTTCCGTAAAATCTCTCTTTGCTTACAGGTTCTCCAAGGATGATGTAAAACATCCCCTGGTCAGTCTTCCATCCGGGCCGTACGGTTTGGCGTCTAAAAATCTTGTTAGCATGATTAAACCGCTCAATATGCTCCTCTCTAAATTCGTTTTGAGGAGTGCCGGGAGTAGGATCACGCTGTTTCCAGAATGTTTTGATAAAAGTGTCCCTTTCTATGTTCGAGGCAAGTTGCATGAAAACATCTTTTTCTTCAGAAAGTATGATGTAATGAGTAAGATCCAGAAAGTTTCTGTATTTTGCGGGAAGGTCTTTCTCTTTGATTTTCACTCCGGAATAAAGGAGCGAAAATGCTGAAAGAAATAATAGGATATACAACGATGCATTTTTTTTCATTTATCTCTAACCTTTCAAACCACTAGTTTTTAATCTCAAATATCTTTCTTGTCTTGCCGTTATCCAGTTTTCCGGTGATTATCACATCGACATAATATTTTCCTGACTGTAAGTCATAAGGAAAGAAAAACTCGACTTTCTTTAGCTTGACAATCTCCTCTTCAGACCTTGCAAAAGTCCTGGTTTCATCTAGTTTATCTTTCTTATTCTCATTTTGCTTGTAGATAAAAACCTCAAATTCAAAATCGGCTTTGAGAAGCCCATCTTCCTCTATAAACGTTAAATAATCCGCAGAAATCGATACAACAAACTCTTTCTTTGCCTTATTATACACTAAATCAAAATCAACGAATTTCCTTGCTTCCAAATCATCTTGAAAAATGAACCCAAACTTGGCACTTTCAATGGCATCAAAAAGATTCCCGTATATACCGGAATATGGATCCAGAGTATAATGACCGGTATAATTTTTGTCGAGAAACATCACTGCAAACGCGTATCTGTAATAAACCCACCAGAGAATAGGACCTCTAACTCCTGGCATATTATGCGTGTGAATTTCATCAATCTTATCAGGAAAACCAAGGTAGATATAAATCCTTCCCCGATCTGTCTTCCATCCCGGAGGTCCTTCTTTGAAGCGTTGGTTGGCATATTCTATTCTGCGGTAAAATTCATCCTTGAATTCATTTTCTTTTGTCTTTGGAGTGGGGTCTCTCTTTTCCCAAAATTCTCTTATAAATTCTTGTCTTGACTCTGTGTCAGGAAGATGGAAGAAAATATTTTTCTCTTGATTGGTTATAATGAGGTAAGCATATTCAAAAAATTCCTTGCTTTCCGGATCGAGTTCTATATTTCTCGACGTGGCACAATTCATCATCGATGAAAAAATAATCCCAAATATGAATAGATAACAGTATGTTAAGACTTTTCGTTGCATTTTTTTATCAATGTCTCCAATTTTTGCCTTTCTTTTAGTGGAAGAACCCGGTAGTATTTTTCCCTGTATTTATTAAAACACACAAGTGCCTTAACCTTATCGCCTTTGTCCAAATATGTCATGCCTAAATTGTAGAGTGCATTGCCAAAATCAGGATTGAGTGCCAATGCCTTTTCAAAGATGAGAATTGCATCGGCTAAACGGCCATAATATCTGTAAGCTGAACCCAGGCCGTTATAAGGGGAGGCATAATCCGAATCGAGTTCTATAGCCTTCTTATATGCCTGGATGGATTTCTGCAAGAATTTTTCATCTTTTGACTTAAGGCTTAGAGAGAAATAGGATGTTCCCAAATTACAGTAGGCCACAGGATAATCCTTATCTAATGAGAGGGACTGTTTATAGGCTAGGACAGCATTATCAAAATCTCCTTTTTTATAGTATGCCACTCCTAAGTAGTTCCATATCTCAGGGTCATGGCCCATCTGACGCAAACTCTTTTCCTTAAAAAGCTTGATGCCCTCATCAAATTGGCCGGCGTCAATGAGATGGTTGATATAAGTAGAGAAAATCTCATAACTCGAAGGTAGGTTCTCGAGTCCTAACTTTAATACTTCAAGAGCTTCTCCGAGCCTCCCTGTTTCTTTATAAATAGTTGCCAGATTCGAGTAGGCAATATCGATATCCGTCCTCTCTGTAATCACCTCTTTAAGCAGCCTGGTTGCCTCTGCCACGTTTCCTTTCTTGTAGAGCTTCATGGCTCCAATGGATTTGTTATGGAAGGGAAGTAAGGTTTTTATATCCATCTCAGGCCCGAATTTCTTCTTTTTGGGAACCTGGGGGCTTGAGATATACCCCAGGCTTTTTAATTTCTCAAGGGACTCTCTATCTATCTTCTGCTCGGCTTTCATGCTTTCAGGAAGAAACTGTTCTTTGATTATTTTTACAAGTTGTTTTCTGTATTTATCTAGTTTTTTCCCTTCAGCGAGATTTTTAAGTTCGTCGAAATCCTGCTCTATATTATAAAGTTCTGGAATAGGAGATTCGATAAATTTAACTCCATTAGCTATATAGCCATTCAAGGGTGCCCATCCCCGGCTGTAATAGGGATACATTGCTTCAAAATAAATGGGTTTCTTTACAATCTTCTTTCCTTTAAGTGCAGGCAGAAGCGAAATTCCCTGAAGAAAAGTCGGCGCTTTTATCTTAAGGGCATCGCAGACCGTTGGAAATATATCTACGTGGCTGACATACTGTTCGATTCGGCCAGGCTTCACTCCAGGGACAGAAATTATGAGAGGAACCTGAATGGTTGTGTTGTAGGCAAAATAGGCGTGGGTCATTTCTCCATGCTGTCCCAAAGATTCGCCGTGGTCGCCAGTGAAGATAATAATGGTTTCATCATAAAGACCTTTTTCTTCAATATAACTTAAAAACTTTTCCAGAGCATGATCAACGTAAGCGATTTCACCTTCATAGAGATTATTTTTATATTTACTTTTGAAAGGCTCCGGTGGTTCATAAGGATCATGGGGATCAAAACAATGTAGAAATAGGAACCAGGGATGGTCCTGTGTTTTTAACCATTCTAGAGCACTGTCTACAACAAGCTCAGCTTTTCTTTCCACATAAGCCAGTCCATGAGAGCTTGGGCTGCTGTAGTCATCGTCATAGACGTCAAATCCTTGAGCGAGCCCAAACCTTGAATCCAGTGGATAGGCTCCGACGAAGGCTCCGGTGGAATACCCAAAACTCTTTAAATGTTCGGACAACGTTAAAAATTCATCCTGCAGTACAAACGTACCGTTTTCATGGACTCCATGATAGAGAGGAGTTGTGCCTGTGAGCATATCTGTATGGGAAGGTAAGGTAGCAGGCGTGTTGGCAAAGGCTTTTGAAAACAGCACGCCTCTTTTGGCAAGGCTGTCGATATTAGGAGTCTTGAGATGTGCATGGCTGTAGCAGCCTAGTCTGTCTGCTCTCAAAGTATCGATACTGATAAGGATAACATTCCACTCTGGTTTTTCTTTTTGAAATGCCGTAGAGGCAGATAAAACTGTGTTTAAAAAAAGGCAGAAAAACAAAAGGGAATAAATGGAGCGATGGTTTCCCATTTCAATTTGGGTTTTTCCCCTCGATTTGCTTTTTTAGAAATTCGATGAAATTGATGACCTGGTTGGCACGTTCGGATTCGGAATCATGCTTTAAATACTTTTCAAAGGCGGCCATAGAATCCTTGTAGTTTCCAAGGCTGAGATGAACAAGCCCAAGTTGATAAAGTCCGTCGAGGAAATCATCCTTGATTTCGACGGATCTATTATAAAACTTCATAGCTTCCTGGTATTTTGCAAGATTGTAATATTTTGTTCCAATATTGTAGAGAACAATCGGATCATTGATTTTATCAAATTCGATCTTATTGTACCATTCCAAGGCTTCATCTCCTTGATCACGATTTGAATAGCAATTTCCGATGAGCATCATGGCGTCGTTATTCTTGGGATCCTTCTCTAGAACTTTCAAGTAATATTTTTCAGCTTCGTCATAGTTTTCCAACTTAAAATAAGCATTGCCAATATTTTTATTGACGATATAAACATCAGGGAACTCTTCAAGAATTTTAGTGTAGACTGGGATGGATTCTTCATACTTGCCCTCTTCAAAGAGCTGGTTTCCCTGCTTGAGTTCTTCCTTCAACTCTTCTGTAATTATTAATCCCTCGACTTTCTTCAATGTTACCTCAATCGGGGGAGGCTTTTTGCCGTATTCTGTCACTTGGACAGTTATTCCTTTAGGCATATAGCCGGCCTTTTCAAAATCGATAGTCCACGTCCCTCCCCTTATCCAGGAGGCAATCCATTTGCCCTGGGCATCTGTCTTAACCTCAAAACCTGATTTTCCTCTTAAGGAAAACAGCTTGACCTTGACTGCTTCAATGGGATTAGCTTCATCGTCAGAAATCAGGCCTGTGATTCTTCCTTTTCCTTTATAGGTCTGCGCAGAAACAAAGAGACTAATAAAGAGAATAAAGACAACCATGAGTGCTGCTTTTCGCATCTGAAAACCTCCGCTGTATGGAGTAATTTTTTTGTGCTAAATTATTTTATCATCAAAAAGGAGGATAGGCAACTTTTTTCGAGTATACAGCCTTTTCTTTTTATAAAAAAAAGCCCTTCCCTCCTTGAGGAGGGAAGGGCTTTGAACTCGTGCTTTTAACTATACTATTAGAAGCTGAACCGGATTCCTGCTCTCAAAACTCTCGGGTTTAAGATTTCATTAAGTGTGTATGCAGTAGTATCTTGTTTGAAGTAATTTCTTGAGTCTCCAGGGCCATACCAGTAGAAATTGCCCCAGTCTTTCTGGTAGCGTCTGTTCTCGAGTTTGGAATTTAGGCAGTTGAAGAAGTCTACCATCAGGTAAATCTTGCCGAAATCTCCGCTCTTCAGCACTTTCTCAAGTCTAATATCGAGTTTATAAAAAGTGTCCAGCCTGTCGTTTCCGAATTCATTCAGATATAGCCATCTGTTATTGCTTCTTGCGTTCGGGATTGTGTAGTCGTAGAATCTCAATCTCTCTCTTGTCAGCCAGCCTTCTCTGGCCTGGAAAGTGAAAGAGAAGTTGATGTCATAGGGAAGCTGATAGAGTCCTCCGACTTTCACTAACCATCTGGAGAAGATGTACGAGTTGATTTTTCCGCTTGCTCCACCTATATAGGCTGCATAGGATTGGCCTTCGAGAGCCCATAGATTTGTTTCATCCCAGTAACCTTTGTCGCCATAGTAAATAGATTGAGTCTGTAAAGTAATACTTCCAGTGAGCATCCACTTGTTGGAGAGTCTTTTGTTGAAGATGAAGTCAATGCCGTAATATTCATTGTAATAATCAGGTCTTTTCTGATATTGGACCCAAGGAGAGTAAGAGGAGGGGTCATAGCCGTTGTAATCATTGGTCATGTATTGGTAAGTATGGTTGGGCGCGTCTCCAAGGTCACCGTCCCATTTCGTGTAACCATCCGGGAGGTACTGTGAGATATTGCTGATAGGAAGACTCCAGTCTACATACCAATCCTGTGTCTGCCAGCCATAGGCGTTTCCGTCCGCATCTTTAAAATATTTGTTCTCCCAGTTGAAATTATTATATCTTCTCCAAGAGATGTTTGCAGCAACTGAAAAATCGGTTAAGACTTCTCTTTCCAGAGTAAGCATTGCTTCCAATGTCCTTGAAGAACCGGCATCTGCAGCTCTAGAATAATAAGGATCCACTAACTTAAGGGGATTCGCGTAATCATAGCTTCCCCAGAACGATCCGCCTGCATCATCCCAGTTTCCTGCAAAAGCACCGCCGCCAGGAAAGAGTTGGACAGGTGTGTATTTTCCGTCTCCTACTGTGTTCCAGTAGAGCTCATCGAGTTGAACAGTTCCGTCTGCGGCGCGGCCTGTGGCAGGACTGTTATCCCACCACCAGAAATCTATCCATCCACTGGCTCCACCTGGCATCTGGCTCCAACTTCCTGTTCCCATGAAGTCGCCGTAAGAAGCAAGGGATACTTTAGCAATGGTTTTACCGTCGCCAGTGACATCCCACGTCAATCCCAGCCTTGGAGACCAGACTCTCCATGCGTAGGTGTTTCCATCGACATCCACTGCACTTTTTTCTGTAATATCGATTCCAGGAAGCATCGCATCGAGTGTTGACTGCACAGTTGAATCAGCGACATCCCAGCCAGGATCACCATTCATAGCTTCGATAGTAACAGGATTGATTCTTGGATGCTGGTAGTCATACCTTAGTCCTAGGATCAGGTTGAACCGTCCAAATGTCACTGTATCGCTGAAGTATGCAGCCATGGCCTTTACACCATAATCCCTGTAATATCCTCTCCAGTACATGAAGCGATAAAAATTTGCATCGGTAGGGACATCCGGGGCACCATCGCCAGTAAAATCCATTGTGGATTCATTGTAGTTCCAGTTGATCTGCATGTTTCCTACATATACGGATTCGGCGTATTGATTTCTGTCTGCATACTCGACGCCTAGCTTGATATCGTGGCTTGCACCGAAGAGTGAATCATTGAAGTAATTGACGAGGAGATTATACTGGTTGACCGGTCTTTCAACATAATAGCGCCATTCTCCAACAAGTCCGTTAGGGCCTTCCATGATTGAATTGGTGACATCCCAGAATACGGTATGCTCAAAATTGAGGTCGTCCATCGGGGTCAAATTGAATCCTGCGTCGGAGAATCCGAATTTAGCAGATACAAAGAGATTATCCCCGAACATGTGCTCATCCTGGAGTTTTACGATCGGGCTTCCGAAGTGATACCTTCCGCCCTGGTAGTAACCGCCAGGAAGTGCAGCAGAGGAAGACCTCCCGTATTTGTTCTTTCTTCCTACATGGATGAAAGCCTCAAACCGGTTTTCCGGAATTATCTGGAGGTTGAATTTGGCAGCCATATTCTGAAGAAGTGTATCATCCTTCCTTTGGTAAACGGTTGTTGTATGGATATCCTGAATTCCCCAGGACCCCCAGAACCATGCTTTATCCTTCAGTAGAGGAATTCCAAGATTGAATCCGTAGTCCTTGTTATCGCGGATCAGATTGAGCCCTCTAAAGCCTGGCTCTGTTTCCTGAATTTCTGCGACATAGTCCTCGTTTTTCGCCTGGAATTTCTCATCGATTAAATAAAAACGGCCGCCCAGTGAAACCCTGTTTCCGCCTCTTCGTGTAACCATGTTGATGGCAATTCCGCCAGTCTGTACGGTGACATCAGCACCGCCTACCACGATGTTCATCTCTTCGAAAGCATCAAAGTCATAATAACTCGGTGATGCTCCGATTGCAGCAGGGTCGGTGATGACCATTCCGTCCATGGCCCACACATTGTTGCTATAATCGGGCGAGCCTCTTCCGACATAGTTGGATTGCTGGCCTGATTCTGCGCCTCCGACATTCTCACGGTCTGTAATAACGGATGGGGCCATCTGGAGGACGACCCAGGGGTCTCTTGCCGTGGGCAGAGACTGTAGGACTTCGTGGGTAACATTAGAACCTACCGAAGTTTTCTTGCTATCGACAACAGGAGTAACGGCCGTAACAGTGATTGCTTCTTCAAGGGTTCCCATTTCCATTGTGAGGTTCAATTGTACGTTTGAACCAACAACAACGATGATGTTTTCATGGATAATAGTATTGAAGCCTGATAACACGGCCTTGATTGTATAGTCTCTTGCAGGTGGGAGAGAGAGGAATCTGAACATTCCCTCAGCCGAGGTGACTGATGTCATAGGAGCTGTTAATAAACCTGTTAAGGTAACATTCACACCAGGAAGAAAATTACCATCTGCATCGCTGATCGTTCCGTAGATATTACCTGTTCTGGTCTGCGCCATCAGAGAGGATGAAAGAAGAACCACACATAAAAAAACTAATATTTTTCGCAATTAAGATCTCCTTTTTTGCTCCTCCTTTTTAGGAGGAAAAGTTTAACCAAATCCCTAGAGTGACAAATCTCACTCCAACTAATACCTTTACGTTTGTTTTATCCTATATAACACCTCCTGTAAATATAGATTTATTTAAGATTTTCAATACAATCTCAAAATCTTATATGCAGGTTCCATGCCAAATTGCCATATTTTATATCTTTAATGATATCAATAAGTTGGGTTTTGCTTTTGTAAATTAGCCCCTTTATTAATCCAATAAATTGAATTTAATCCAATTTATTGGAATTATAAGACATTAAGAATCTGAACTATTTTTTATTTTATTCTTTCGGCTGTATATATGAGGATCATTGCAAAAAAGGATACTTGGTGATTCAGTTGTTTTTTTATATCATCCAATATGAAAGGCTTAAATTCTTAATAAATAGGAGACCTTGAAGAAAAAGCCCCGCTTTGTCTCTAGGAAATTGTTACTTTCTACATACTCACGGTTTTCCCATTGAAGCCTTTTAAATACCGATCCATATCCAATGTGAATAACAGTCCCTGGGATATAGGTGAAAGAAGCAAGAAGATCAGTCGTTAACTTCTCCCAATATGTGTTATACTCCACGATTCCTCTGAAAAAAAGATATTTGTTAACCTGAAATGTGGTGTGGTTGCGAAGAAGAGTGTAATCATATATTTTTTCTCTGTCAGATTCGCGGTAAAAGTCGCTGTATGCAAGTGAAAAACTGGAATTTAATTTATCAAATGGCTGATACATGATGCCAAGACTCATACGGCTTCCGTATCCTTGGTAAGGGTCATCAGGGTCATAAAATATTGATTTTGTATGCCTGAAAAAAAGGCTTAAATACAGGTGTTTTGTTAACTGAGAATAGGTCCGGAGACCTAAACCGCTTGTATTAAAACGCTGACTCTCAAAGATTTCATTAGCAAGGATTGTGTCTATACGGAACTGAGTGCTCCTTGGTAGACTGAAACGAAGAGTAAAAAGGTTGAAGCTTTCAAACATGTTTGAATATTTGTCATGGATATGGTAACTCCAGTAAAAAGGTTCGATTTTTTTAAAAAAATTGGATTTAGGATAGATCTGATACATAGAAAAGACAGCCAGGCGGCTTATACCTGTACGAGTTATAAAACCGCTATCTATTTGAAAATCCTTTGATATATCCTGAAATCCAAAGTCGAGAACAACCTTGCGTGTGCCGTAGTTGTATCTGAGCGCCAGTGCATGACCACTATTGCTATGATCATTATCTGGATTTTTGGTTAATGAGCCGATAATGTGGTATTCAGCCACCACAGTTTGAGTGAGCCGCAGCAGTCCGTCAGAACCGAAAATACGATTGTATCCGCCTTCCTGGCTCTTGTCCGAAAATAATCCGCCGATATATGAATCATCTTTCAGGGAATGACGCAGTCTAAAGATGGAAAAATTAGGACGTACCATTCCATCCTCAGATTCAACCTCATCACGTGCAAAGATAGCTGCGATTGAATTGGGCTGCCCGAGTTTGCCGGCCAGTTTAATTCCGAATTGAGGATTAATGATATTCCTGGTATGAACTACTGCCCAGAGTGGAGCCTCTTCTGTATTTCCTGCAATCTGGAAGTTTTCATTTCCTTCAAGAAAAAAAGGCCTCTTTTCGGGAAAGAAAAGGTCGTAGCGCAGATTTACATCAACCTGTCCTGCATCGGCCTCAACCTGGCTGAAGTCCGGGTTAAGAGTAGCATCCAGAACCAAGTCTGATGTAAGGCCTATCTTTGTTGTCATACTAAGATCACTTCTGCTCTGCTCTTCATCAAGCTTTAAAAGGCCTTCATCAATGGTATTTTTCCTGCTGCTGGTTATGGCGGGTAATATCTCGACGACACGCTCATATTTCAATCCTGAAACAGAAATAGGCTGAGACTGGCTGAGGATAGCCCCTTTATCGGGGTATAGAGGAGGAAAAGAAGCTGCTTCAGAATACCGGACAAGCTGGCGGAAAATACCTAGTCTCATAGTGATTACCTTTTTATTTGAAAAACGGATGCTCTTTATCGGAATCCTACATTCTATGGAATAACCTTCATCGTCGATTTGACCCTTGCTGTACCAGATGAAATCCTGACTGGGTTCAAGATTGCCGTTTGCAGTCATCATCCCGTCTCCCTGGATTCCTAGAGGATTTATAAGAAACCCATATCCGCTTTGTTTATCGTTAAATGTATCGATGATAATACCAACAAAATCGTCCTGAAACATGTTGTCTCTCTTTGTAACAGAAGTTTTTATTTTGTTCGGTTCTTTATCGTATGCACGAATGCCAAAATAGAGATTTTCCGAGTCATAAGTCATAAAGGCTTCGGTTTTCTCATGAGGTTCCTTTCCAAAATCAGGTTCATATGTCTTGAAATTTGTCATCCTGAATGCGGAGTTCCAAACACTCTCATCCAGTTTACCATCGATATTTGGCGGGTTGTCGGTTTTTGGAATCGTTTCAACAGTTTCTGATACTAAAAACAGTGAACATGTCATAATAGCTAGCAAGATCAAGCTGCTTTTAAAAATGTGTTTTCTCATCTTCATTATTCCTCGCTTTTTTTCTGAATTTTCATCTCTATTTTGAACTCACACTTCAATATGTTTTATACGTAAAGGGCTTAGAAAAAGTTCCTAAAAAGTGTAAGAAACTTGTGGTTCTTTTTTATCTTGTCCTCTATAATATTGAACTTATGATAAAATATACTGGATGAGAAGCAATGAAGAAATATATTTTAATTTTTTTGTCATTGGTCTTTCTCTATGGATTTTCTTATCCTCATACAAATAAAACTTTAAAAGGGAGGGTTTCAGATCAGGAAGGAAAACCATTGGCTGATGTTAGGGTGGAAGTGTACAAGACTTCCATAGTAACCAGGACTCTTTCTGACGGGAGTTTTATCCTGGAGGGCATAACACCAGGTAAACACGAAATCCTATTTACGCATTTTGATTATATGCCTGGAGTGCTCGAAATCGATGTCAGCAAGAATGCAGGTAAGACAGTAAATTTTGATTTATTTGCAAGAAATCCAAACTTGCTCAATATCAGGAAAGAAATAACCGTGACAGCCGAAGCTGACTCCATAATTGATATCAGCCTGCCTTCCCATCGCACTATTCTTCCCGGCAGCATATTGTCTGAACTGGGAACATCCAATATTGCGGAGACTGTAAAGAATGTTCCTGGAGTAGATATGGTTGGCAAAGGCGGCTATTCCATGGTGCCGGCCATACGAGGTCTTGCGGAACACCGGATTCTTCTTCTTGTCGATGGTGTCCCTATTACTTCTGAAAGGCGTATAGGTGCAAGCGCATCTTTTATTAACCTGAATGATATTGATCATATTGAGTTGAACCGCGGGCCTTATTCTGTTTTTTATGGTTCAGGAGCTATTGGCGGGATTATAAATATGGTCACAAAATCTCCTCTTGTGAATGCTCCGTTAGCTGGAAAATTTCAGATTGGCTATAATTCGGTCAGAAAAGAGAGAGCTGCGTCATTTAATTTAAGCGGGTCTAGTGGAAAATTCGGTTTCGTCATTGGAGTAAACGGAAAAAAGGCAGATGATTATTCTTCTCCTTCAGGCATAATAGAACAATCGCATTACTCGGATTATGACTTTAATGTCAAAGTTTTGAGGGAATGGCATAATTCTCAGCTCTATTTTACCTTTTTAAATTATCAAGGCGTGAATATTGGTAAGCCCAGCCCTACATCCAAACTTAAGCCGTGCTGGTATCCAAAAGAAAGAAATACTCTTTTTACCTTGGGTTATAAGATAAAAAACAGGTTCCATTTGGACACACTGAATGCCAGTTTTTATCTCACGCTTCCAATGCTGGAAACACAGAAAGACAATTTGAGAGAAAATCTGACTATTAAAAAGAGGAACCTGGCCAGGATTGAAGGTACTGATTTCGGGTTTAAGGTTCGTGGAGGGAAAGGATTAGATAAAAAACACGCTTTGAATTTCGGACTTGATTTTTTCGGACGCCGCGGCGTAAATGACTCAAATGATGAGTGGGAATTTGATGAATATGGAAATATTTCCGGTAGAACAAAAGAAACTTCTCTTTTAGACGCATGCAGAGATAATTTTGGATTGTATATTGACGATAAAATCCAGATTTCTTCTTTGATAAGTATGGACATCGGTGCCCGTTTTGATTGGATAAAAACAAGTAATATTGTAGAGCTGGATAAGAGGATTTCAAGAAGTGATAGATCATTTACTGCATATATTGGCTCAATATTTCAGTTAACACCGCATTTTTCTTTACTGGCCAATCTAGGCCGGTCCTTTCGGTTTCCAACAATCAGTGAGTTGTTTTATTCAGGCTTAACTGGGAGAGGGACTGTTTTTGGAGATGTGAACTTGAGCCCTGAGAGAAGTATAAACATGGATATTGGACTCAGGTATCTCCATGGTAAGTACTATACTTCGATTTATGGTTTTAGCAATCTTGTGAGTGATATGATTCAGAAATACAGTGGTGTTGGTGAGGATGAATATTATTACAGGAATTTAAGCCAGGGCCGCATCATGGGTATTGAGGGTGAATTTTATTTATGGCTGATAAAAAATTTTGAATTTTTTATCAACTTTCACCATATAGTAGGGAAAGAAAAAGGCACATTCGATCCTCTTAATTACATTCCAGCTTCCAGGATGTACATCAGTTCAAAGTATTCCATTGGAAAATTCTGGATGGAATCCAAATTAACCATGGCTGCTCCCAAGAAGGATCCCGGGCCTTTAGAGCTCGCGATAAATGGATACACACTGTGGGATACCATTTTTGGCTGCAAACTCAATAAAGATATAGTGCTGCTGGCTATTGTGCAGAATATATTAAACCAAACATATCGTTTATCTGCAGATGAGAAGGGGGTAGATGCTATGGGGAGAGGAGTTGTGTTAAAGATGTCGTATTCCTTTTAATTTGTTTTTCTTCAATACCTTCGTTTGATTCTCGACTAAATGATTGGAGGTACAAACTAGAACTCTATATGGAGGAAATATTCTTGGCAGCTATTAAAATCAAATCCCCGAGGATTTTGGTAGTAGAAGATGAAAATATAATAGCTTTGGATATCAAAATTAGTCTAAAAAATTTGGGGTTCTGTGTATGTGGGGTTGTTTCTAGCGGGGAAGAGTCTATTGAAAAAGTACCTACTTTAATGCCAGATTTAATCCTGATGGATGTCAAGCTGAGAGGGAAGATTAATGGAATTATGGCTGCTAATGAAATTTATAAAAATTATAAAATCCCTATAGTTTATCTTTCAGCTTATGGAGATGACGCGACAATAGAAAAAGTAAGAAAATCGAGTGGTTTCGGTTTTGTCAATAAACCTTTTGCAGAGTATGAGTTGGAGGGAATTATCAAGAAAACTCTCCACCTGAATTATTCATAACGAATGCCGATACCTTTATTTAACCTTGACAAAATCTGCTTATCAGCGTGATTTTTTGCAAGATTAAGAGAGTCGCTTTCTTTATTGAATCTAATATTAATTATAATCGGCATTCTTTACCTTACAGGCG
>AWNV01000021.1 GCA_000493965.1 Candidatus Aminicenans sakinawicola JGI OTU-1 | reverse complement strand
CCTTTTTCCTAAGCAGTGCCTGGTACTTTTTATATACCAATCCTATTTCTTGATGCTTTTTTGCCAACTCCCTTTCCGCATCATCTGTTGCTTCAATTTTAAGCCTGCCTGTATATTCTAGATATTCCTCAGGTGAGATATCTTCTTGTTTCAACCTTTTAATTGCTGAAAGGAGCTCTTGAATATGCTTTGTTGGCGAACTTAAGGGCCTGTAATATTTTAGAGGGATATGAAAAAGATGCTCTCTAAAAAAAATGGCCTGCTCTACATCATCTAACACCTTGAAATCTAAAAAATGCCTAACTCATGGCCGTAATTTCTTAACACCCTCTCCCCAAAAGAATTAAAAGTGCTTATTTCAACAAACGAGTAACTATAAGGGATCAAGATGTCTACTCTCTCTCCCATCTCATTTGCTGCTTTTTCGGTAAAGGTCACTGCAAGAATCTCTTCAGGTTTGGCTAACTTAGAGGAGATGAGATAAGCAATGCAGTGAGTAATAACTTTTGTCTTTCCTGTTCCTGCTCCAGCAACAATCATGAGAGGCCCTTGAGAATGGACAACAGCCTTTTTCTGATCAGGATTCAAGCTATTTACTAAATTATCTACGTTCACCTGAATTATCCAAGCTAATAATTTATTGTTCCTTGTTGCTGGCTTTTTTAAAAAAGAAAGGTATTATTTCTTTATGATAACAATTTCGTCTGGCTTCATCAGCCATAGTTTTTCTCTAGCTTTTTTCTCAACTGCCTTCGGATTTTTCTCCAACTCCTCAATATCTTTTTGCAGCTTATCTTTTTCTTGCTTCAGCCGTTCTTTTTCTTGAATCAATGCATTCTTATTTCTCTGTGCTTGATAGACTTCAATCAATCCTCTTTTTCCAAAGAATGTAGCTATAAGCAAAACCAGAAACAAAAAAGTCAATCCTACTGCTAAAAGTTTTTTCTTGAAGGACAAATCCTTCTCTTTTTTCTTTCTCATCACAGCAACTTTTCCAATCCAAGCTTAATAAGCTTATTTAATTCTTTCCTAGTTCCAGCCTCCGCATAACACCTTATCACAGGTGCGGTTCCAGAAGGCCGGAATAAAATCCAATCGTCATCATCAAAATCCAATTTGAGCCCTTCAATAGTTTCGACATTGACTACTTCTCTGTCTCCAAGCCTGGAAGGGGGCTTTTTTATTAATTTCTTCAACTTTTTTTCTCTCTGCGAGGTTAAAGGAATCTCCTCCTGTTTTGCAACCCTTGTTCCGTATTTGCGAAACAAATCATCTATCAGTCCGGAGATAGTTTTCCCACTAGCAGCCATCATCTCCACAACCAGAAGCCCTGTAAATATTCCATCTTTTTCTGGAAGATGATCCTTCAGAACCACACAAGCACTTTCTTCCCCACCAAAAATGATTTTGTTTTTCAGGAAAAGATCAGCTAAGTACTTGAACCCAACCGGAGTTTTGTAAAGAGGCAAATCATACTTCCGTGCAATCCGGTCGATAAGATGAGTTGTGGCCACAGAACGAGCAATTCCTCCTCGCCAATTTTTCTCTGATATAAGATATTCTAACAATATAGAAATAATTAAATTCTGGACAATGAAATTTCCCTTTTCGTCAATAATTCCGAACCGGTCTCCGTCGGCATCTGTAGCGATTCCCACACAACACTTTTTCTCCCTGACAAACTTTTTCAATTCTCTAAGGTTTTCCTCTGTACACGAAGGCGTAATTCCCCCGAAATAAGGATCTATATAACCATGAATTTCCTCTACCGGAATATGGTTTTCTTCTAAAATTTCATCCAGATATTCTCTGCTCGTTCCATAAAGCAAGTCTACAGCAACCTTAATTTTTGACTTCTGGATTAGGTCAAAATCTATTTTGCCTTCAATGAAAGAAAGATAATCCTTCTGAAGGTCAATTTTTTCAATAAATTCGGGCCTTGGATAATATAGGCCAGGTGGAGGTCCTTTCTTCAAAAACTCGATTTCTCTTTCAATCTCACCTGTTTCCTCAGGAAGAGCAGGAGCCCCCTTTTCTGAGTTATACTTCAGACCATTATATTCAGGAGGATTAAAAGAGGCTGTAAAATTAATGCCCCCTTGAGCTTTCCTTTTAATCACCTGGTAAGCATGAGCTTGAGAAGGGGCATCTCTATCTGCAAGATAAACATGAATCTTGTTGTGAGAAAGAACCTTTGCTGCTTCAGAAGCAAATCTTTCTGACAGAAAACGTGTGTCATAATTAACTATGACTGAGATATGCTCTCTGTTAAACTTCTTCTTTAAATAATTAGATATTGCCTGGACAACTATCCTTACATTTTGGAAAGTAAACTCTTCCCCCATTACGCCTCGCCAACCGGAAGTGCCGAATTTAATCATCTCCTTCTAGAATCCAAAATTATCACAAGAATCCTTGAAAATCAACTTAAAGTTTGGCTTGAATTCATTTGAAATTTTTCTTCTTCTATTATATCATTTTTTCATCTGATCATATTTGTGGACGGCTATTTCTCTTGCGTTATAATCAGTTGAAAAAGCTACGTTTCCGTTTTCTAGCAGGAATATTTTTCATATCATCAGCAACCCTCTGTCTGGAAATATGCCTCACTAGGTACTTTTCTATATCACAGCAATATCACTTTGCCTTTTGGGTGGTTAGTATAGCCTTTCTGGGATATGGAGCCAGCGGCTCTTTCTTGACCTTTTTTAAAAAAATTCATTCCATAGACCATGAAAAGTTTTTGTCCATTTCTTCCCTACTTTATTCTCTTTCTATTTTTCTCATTTTTTTTCTTACTAACGCCATCCCTTTTGATTTTATCAAGTTGTCTTGGGACAACAACCAAATATTCTTAATCTTTATTTTCTATTTTTTCCTTAGTATTCCCTTCCTGTTCGCCGGGTTAACTATATCTTTTGCAATTACAAGCTGCTCTGAGCATGTCAATAAGATCTATTTCTCTGATCTTTTTGGAGCAGGAGTCGGCACTATGATTCCCCTCTTTATTTTCATGCCAGCAGGAGACAGGGGAGTTATCCTTTTCATTTCCTTTTTAGCCTTATTTTCCTCCTTCCTGTTCAGCACAAAACGTTCACTTCTCTTCAAGGGGCTATTAGCCTTAATTATGCTTGGAGAGGTAGGGCTCTTTGTATGTACACCATCCTGGCTCAGCTTTAGAATCTCTCCTTTCAAAGCCCTCCCTGTGGCCTTGCGGTACCCCAATGCAAAACAGATCTTTACCAAGTGGAATTCCATATCGCGGGTAGATATAATCGAATCCCCTGCTGTAAGATTTGCACCCGGGCTGAGCCTTTTGTATACAAAAAAACTTCCCCACCAACTCGGCCTTTCTATTGATGGAGGGGAACTGACTTCTGTTACTCAATTTAATAATCTGCAAGATCCAGCTTTGGAATATCTCTCCAATTTGCCTTCTTCCCTTCCTTATTCTATTTTAAAAAGGCCGCGTACCCTTATTATCGAACCAAAGGGGGGGGCTGATGTTATTTCAGCACTTATCAATAATGCCCCCCTGATTAAAGTGATCGAAAGCAATCCTCTTATTGTTAAAATTATGCGCAGGGACCTGGCTTCCTTCTCAGGCAATCTCTATTTAAATAAAAACGTCCAGGTTATCACAGGTAATACACGTACTGCTTTAATTAAAGAAAAATGTTCTTTTGATTTAATTACATTTTCTCTTACAGACATTTTTGGCCCATCCGGAACAGGCCTGTACGGATTTGGCGAAAATTATCTCTATACAGTCGAGTCATTCGTAAATATTCTAAACAAACTATCTCCGGAAGGGATAGCCAGTATAAGCTTGTATTTACTCCCTCCTCCAAGACAGGAAATAAGAATTCTGGCTATCTGGATCGAAGCATTAGAAAAAAATAAAAAAGACCCTGCATACCACATTATAGCTATCCGAAGCTGGGGGACCATAACTTATCTTGTAAAAAAGACCCCATTCTCCAAGAAAGAAATCCAAATCACAAAAAACAATGCTGAAAGGTTTCTCTTCGATTTAGTCTACTATCCCGGAATAAAAGCTGAAGAAGTAAACATTTTTAATAAATTTGACACTCCTCTCTACTATAACATTTCACTCCAGCTCCTCTCCCCATCCAAAAGAAAAAACTTCTATAAAAAATACCTTTTTCAAGTTAAACCTGTATCAGACAACCAACCGTTTTTCTCAAACTTTTTCAAGATAAATAAAATAAAAACCACTTATAAAGCACTCGGCCAAAAGTGGCTGCCATTTCTCAACGGGGAATTTTTAGTCCCTTTTTTACTCATTCAATCCATTGTAATAGCTTTTATATTGATATTTCTACCCTTTTTTATCTTCCAAAAGTCAAAAATAGGTAGTAGGAAGACCTTGCTCAAAATTCTTTTTTATTTCAGCTTGATTGGAATGTCATTCATGTTTGTGGAAATAACCTTAATCCAGAAATTCATCCTTTTTCTTGGTCACCCCCTCTATTCTGTATCCATAATCCTCTTCTCTTTGCTCTTTTCATCCGGGCTTGGAAGTTTTTTATCTAAAAAAATTCTGGGCAAGAATCTCAAGAAGAACCTTACCTTATGCCTAATTTTTTGTGCTTGTTTCATCTCTGCTATTCTAATATCTTTAAAATTTCTGTATGAGATCTTCATAGGTTTCAACATTAACATAAGGATCCTCCTGACATTTTTGCTAGTTTTTCCACTAGGCTTCCTTATGGGCTTTCCATTTCCTACAGGAATCCGGCTGATACAGCACGAGCAAAAAAAGCTGATTCCCTGGGCTTGGGCAACAAATGCTTTTTCCTCTGTTGTGTGTTCTATAATAGCTCTTATAATTGCATTCTGGGGAGGATACAATCTTGTCCTTATCCTGGCAGCTGGAGGTTATTTACTCACGATTCTATTTCTCCGCTTCTCCAACCATGGGAACGAAACGAACACCTAAAATATGTTTGACTTCAGGTTTCCCTTTCACTTTTGTAATA
The DNA here is from genome assembly GCA_000493965.1 of Candidatus Aminicenans sakinawicola JGI OTU-1. GTDB lineage: Bacteria > Acidobacteriota > Aminicenantia > Aminicenantales > Aminicenantaceae > Aminicenans > Aminicenans sakinawicola. The sequence continues at coordinate 39,836 of AWNV01000021.1, read as the reverse complement.
CAGGTAAGAGTTTGAAAATATAGAGTGCTCCCAAGAGGAATAATAAGCCTTCCACCCTCTGCAAGCTGCTCTAAAAGAGGAGGTGGAACGTGATTGGCTGCACAAGTTATTAAAATAGCATCAAAAGGTGCATGTTCCTCCCATCCAAAATAACCATCTCCTGTTTTAATACTTACATTGCCATAATTCAGGCTTTTCAGTATTAGGGATGCTTTTTTTGCAAGCTTATTCCTTATTTCAACAGAATAAACCTCGTCTGTTAAATGGGCAAGGACAGCAGCCTGGTATCCAGAGCCAGTTCCGATTTCCAACACCTTTTCTCCTCTATTCAAATTTAAAGTCTGGGTCATCAAAGCAACAATATAAGGCTGGGAAATCGTTTGTCCCTCATCAATAGGCAGAGGATAATCTTCATATGCCTGTGCCCAATACTGTTTATCAATAAAAAGATGCCTTGGAACCTTTCCCATTACTTCCAGAACCTTCTCATCAACAATATCACGAGCTTGAAACTGCCTGCGAACCATTTCTCTCCGCTTCGCTGAGTAGAAGTCATCTTCTCCAAACAATAAAAAGAAGGAAATAAAAGCAATTATTGGAATCATGAAAAATCCCCCTTTTTTCATATCTCTATTTTGTTGCAAACGCCAAAATAAATCAATACAATAAATAAAAAACTAGGCAAATGTTGATGCCGTTATGCGGATAAAATGATTACCTTGTCTCACTCCTTTGGGTGAGGAACAATCAAAAAAAATCACCATGAGAATCCTCTATACAGGTAATTGACAGTCTAGTACAGTTTTTTAACAATGAAAAAGAATCATCTCAGGACTAATTCGGTATAATAATGTGCAAATATTTTACATTTTAAATTGACAAAGCAAAATTATTTTGATAATAAAGAAAGAAACGCAGAGGAAATAAGGTTGCTAATGGTGGATTTGTGAAAAAAAAAGCAGTATATCCTGGATCTTTCGATCCAATAACAAACGGACATGTTGATATAATAGAAAGAGGACTTAAAATATTCGATAATATAATAATGGCTGTTCTAGAAAATCCCAAAAAAGTCCCTCTCTTTACGACTAAAGAAAGGAAAAGCATGATTCAGGATATTTTTTCTAATGAAGAGAGAGTCGAAGTAAAATCATTCGATGGACTTCTTGTTGATTTTGCAAAAAAGAATAATTGTGATATAGTGATTCGGGGTCTTAGGGCCATATCCGATTTTGAGTACGAATTTCAAATGGCTTTAATGAACAGGAAACTCAATCCGGAAATAGAAACTTTTTTTATGATGCCAAGTTTAAATTATTCTTTTCTCAGCTCAAAATTGGTTAAGGAAGTTTCAATGCTGGGAGGTTGTCTTAAAGGATTGGTCCCAGGAAACGTGGAAAAAAAATTAAAAGAAAAATCAAAAAAGATTCAAAATACCCAAACATAAAAAGGGAAGAAAAAAATGTTCGGATTCAGTCGAGAAAAAGGATTGGTTGGGATAGATATTGGTTCTTACTCAATTAAAGCGGTTGAATTAAAAACTAAGAAAAGAGATAACGAAGACATCTATGAAGTCAAAAAAATTGGTTATGAACTCCTTCCTCATGATACCATAGTCGAAGGCACAATTATCGACTCTGCTGCAGTTGCAGAAACCATTAGAATGGTTTTTGATGAAAATAAAATCTCAAACAAAAATGTAGTAATTTCAATCTCCGGGAACTCTGTGATAATCAAGAAAATAGCGCTTCCCTCTATGGAAACACAAGAGCTGGCTGAATCAATAATCTGGGAAGCAAAACACAACATTCCTTATCCTTATGAAGAAACAAATGTCGACTATGCTATATTAAGACCGCCTTCATCTTCACAGGAAAGAAATCTCGACATTCTTCTTGTAGCAGCTAAGAAAGATAAGATTGCTAATTACAGCAATGTCATTCATCAGATAAATAAAAATTTAAAGGCCATCGAAGTTGATGTATTTGCTCTTCAAAATGCAATGGAAATAAATTACCCTGAAATTCTAGACGATAAGACAATTGCAATAATTAATCTTGGAGCAAACACCACGAATGTCATCATTATCGAAAAGAAAATTCCCCAATTGTTCCTCGATCTGCCCATAGGCGGCTCCATATTCACAGAAAATTTGAGCAAAGATTTAAATATCAGTATCGACGATGCCGAAAAGGCAATCAAAGGCCTGCCAGTCAAAAACGTTCAGCCTGAACAATTTCAAATAGTACTGAATATGAATATGCAAAATCTACTCGAAGAAATTGAAAAAACTTTTTCTTTCTACGAAGCCGGAGAAATACCGGAGAAATAAAGGAAAAGAAGATCGAATCAATCTTTTTAAGCGGTGGCCTGTCAAAATTAAAAGATCTTCCCAGCAGTTTTGAACAAAAATTCAATATTAAAACAGAAATATTTAATCCTTTTCGGAATATCTTTTTTGACGAAAAGAAATTCGAAAGTATTTATTTTGAAGAAATGGCTGCTCTTTTTGGAGTAGCAACAGGACTTGCATCAAGAAAAATGGAAAGATAAACAATGATAAGGATAAACTTATTAAAACCCGAAACAAAAATTATAAAAAAGCCGTCAGAAATTCTGCCTCTTGAATTTAAAGAAGAAAAAAAGAAGCCCTTAGGTAGCTTAATTTTTCTCCTTTTGATTATAGTTTGTGTGGCATTTTTCCTTCTGCAGCGGAAAACGTTTACTAGTGAAGAAAACCTTTTAATAGAAGCTAAGCAAGAAAAAAGGAATCTCGAGGATGTTTTAGTTAAACTAGACACACTACAGCAACAAAGGGACCTTTTCGAAAGAAAAATAAATCTTATCAATCAATTAAAATCCCAGCAGGGAACAGCCGTTACAATTATGGACCAGATAAGCAAGAATATCCCCGATTGGGTATGGCTTTCAGAAGCAAATTATAATAACCAAATAGTCAACATAAAAGGGCTGGCTCTTTCTAACAATTTAATAGCAGACTACATTTACAACCTGGAAAACAGCCCCCATTTCAGCAATGTCAATTTAATCTCTTCCACTCAAAGGACAATACAAAATAATAGATGCGTGGAATTTTCCTTAAATGCAACTTATATTCTACCCCCCGGCGTCATGTCTTCATCAGAAGAAATCAGTCAAAAGGAGAGACCATGAAAGACTGGCCTTGGTATGGGTATCTCGCTTTAGCGGCAATTATCTTCGGACTTTTCTTTTTTCTCTACATAAAACCTAAAAACGAAGAAATTAATTCGATCAAGACAGAGAGAATGGATATCGAAAGAGAAATAATAACTCTTCGTGCAAAAAAAGAAGAAATGGATAATATTGAAGAAGAAATAAAAAGCATGACCCTTATCTTACGTGACCTGGAAACTATTATCCCTCAAAAAAGAGAGATATATGACATATTAAGAAAAATCCAGCAGCTTGCAAATGACTCAAGGCTAAACATTGACAAATTTACCCCAAAAGGAGAAATAAGTAAGGAATTTTACATCGAATGGCCTATCGCAATCGAAATAACAGGAAATTATCACAATTTAGCTACTTTCTTCGACCGATTGAGCAATTTCTCGCGGCTTTTCAACATCGAAGATTTCTCTATACAAGCTACCAGGGATCAATCCCAAAGCATAACTATTTCGGCAAAATCAACCGCTAAAACCTACATTTTTCATGAAGCAACTCCAGAAGAAGAAAAGGGAAACCAATAAAATGACAGGAAATAATAAATGAAAAAGACACTGACGGTTATTCTTTCAATTATTTTCTTCTACATTGGAGTTCAGAGTGCATTTACACAGGGGGAAAAAAAGAATCCTCAAAACAAAAAAACACAATCAAAATTGCTCATAAAAAGCACTTCTTCTTATAGCCCTGCAGGAAGAAGAGACCCTTTTAAAGATTTATTACAGGGAAAAGATATTAAGGAGAAGTCTGCCGTTGGAGGCTTTTCTCAAATGTCAATCGATGACATAGTTCTTATCGGCATCATAGAGACCAAAGGTAAATTTACAGCTATCATCAGCGGCCTAAAAGGATTTCCATACTATATTAAAACGGGAGATAAATTTGCCAATGGTTTTGTTCTTTCCGTTAATAGGGCAAAAATTGTTCTCCGAAAGACAAAAGAAAGAGGTCTTCCTTTATATAGAGCAAAAGACATTACTAAAGAATTAAATCCAGAGGAGCGATAATATGAAAGGGAAAAAATATTTGCAGGTCCTAGTTTATTTATGTGCCCTTTCTCTTTTAAGTGGGTTTGCAATAAATGATGGAACATCAGTCAGTATAAATAACATTTTTGTTCAACCTGGAGGAGACAATTCAAATATAATCCTGGAAACCAGCTCGCCTATCTCAGTCTTGAATTCTTGCTATTCCAAGTCACTTCCCTCGACAATTGTTATAGATCTGAGTGGAGTAAAATCCTGGCAGGAGCCGCAGCTCAATCTTGAAAAATCATTTCTAATTGATAAAGTTCGAATGGAAAAAGGAGAAGCCGACAACATCCGCCTTTTCATAGACTTGAAAGAAAAAGTGCCTTACAGGATTTATTCCCAGAAGGAAAGCACGATCATTGAACTAAATAAAATCCAAAGAGCCGGCACTCTACATGTTCTTAATAATGAAATAAAAAGAGAGCTCGAAAAAAACCCGCAGCATAACATCTATTTGAGAAGAATAGATGTTTCAGAAAGCAATGAAAAAATTGACATCACTGCTAAATTAAGTGACAAGGCTATTCCCCACGTATTTGCTCTCAATAATCCATCGCGGTTAGTCGTTGATCTCTACAACACATTACACTCTCAGGAAAGTCTCAATTATCCCATTAATAAGCTGGGAGTAAAAAAGATAAGAACATCACAATTTCAAATTTTAAATCCCTACACAATAACCCGAATGGTTTTTGACCTTACCGAACCGAAATTTTATTCTCTAACTTCAAAGAAAAATGAATTAGTTGTCTCTTTTTACAAAGACATGTCTTTTCCTTCCTCTTCAAAAATTGCAACTCCCACCCCAAAGAATATCGAAGCAAATTCCTCTTCAAATGAAGTTGAACAGCCTGTTAAAAATGAATCCAAATCTGTCAAAAAAGTTGTACCAACAAAAACTATAACTCCCGTTGAAAATAAAAAAGCAAAAGAAAAATCACTAAGCAAAAATATTAATATTCCAAAACTTCCTGCATCAACTAATACAAACCCTGTCCAGGATGTCTCCCAAAAGAAGCAGTTTGTACCAAAAATAATTGCTGAGACCGAAGAAAAATATTCAGGCCAGTTAATCAGCCCAAGATTCAAGGATGCTGATATCCGGGATGTAATTCTCTCTATAGGGCATTTTGTCCAATTAAACATAGTTTTTGACCCTGAAGTAAGAGGAACCGTAACCTGCGATTTTACTGACGTCCCTTGGGACCAATTTATAGATATCATCCTCAAACAGAATAAACTGGGAAAAAGCATTGAAGGCAATGTTCTCCGAATCGGTCCAATCGGAGTTCTTACCAGGGAACAGGAGGAACAGCGCAAGTTAAAAGAAAGTCAAGAATTAGCAGGGCCTTTAGTAGTTAAAACATTCCGTCTTTCTTACTCAAAAGCAAGTGACGTACAAGCACTCATAGGCTCAAAAATATCAGAGCGAGGAGAAATAATCGTTGACGAAAGAACGAACACTCTGATTATTTCTGAGGTAAAAGACAAAATTGATATACTTGAAAGGCTTATTAATGTATTTGATACAGCAACACCTCAGGTTTCTATTGAAGCCAGAATCGTAGAGGCAACCTCCACTTTTATCCGTAATTTCGGTGTTCAATGGGGATGGCGTGGAGTAGCAGACCCGTTTTACGGAAACCAAACTTCCCTGCAATTTCCTAATAAAATATTGAGTGACGGGGCCCTTATTCCTCAAGGAATTGTTACAAAAGGAATCGGTGGACCTCTGGGTGGATATGCTATCAATCTTCCTGCACCTGCTTTTAGTACGGCAGTCGGTCTTTCCCTAAGCAATATTCTAGACACTTTCAGCCTGGATGTAGCCATTTCCGCTCTTGAAACTTCCGGTGAAGGCCGAATTATTTCCTGCCCAAAAGTAACAACTCAGAACAACCAGCCTGCAGAAATCATCCAGGGGCGGCAGATTCCTGTCCAAACAGTGGCAAATTTTACAGTTACTACAAGATACGTAAATGCAGCATTAGAACTTAAAGCCACTCCTCAAATTACTGCCGAAGGAACAATCATCATGACAATTGAAATCCAGAATAATGCCGCTGACTTTGCTAACCTTGTTAACGGCATTCCTCCCATAACCACTCAAAGCGCTAAGACAACAGTAATGATCCCTGATGGAGGAACAACCGTCATTGGCGGAATTTACAGAACCGAAGATTCAATAACTCGCGAAAGAGTACCTTTTCTCTATAAAATTCCCATTTTGGGAAACCTTTTCCGCTCATTCGCCAGGACAAAACAAAATCGAGAACTTCTCATTTTCATAACTCCGAGAATAATTAAATAATAGGGTGTATAAAATGAAAAAGGCAAAATATGCTTTAAAAATATTGGCAGTCTTTCCAGTAATTTTATTGCTTCTCTCATGTAATCCCATAGAGAATGAATCTGATTCCGCTAGCATTCTCGTTGTAAAAAGCATGACAGGCACAGACCTCGAAGGTAACGAAGTAAACTATCTTCAATCAGATGTGCTTTTTGTGGACCCCTCTACTTCTGTTGAAACAATTACAGCCGACGGGGCCAAAGTTTCACTGGGAGTAACGCTTTTGGACCCGGTCTCTGCTTACGGCCCATCTTCGTTTAACGGTATCACTGTCGACAGATATGTTGTTACCTACATGAGAGCTGATGGAAAAAATGTTGAGGGTGTTGACGTTCCGTACTCTTTTGAAGGGGCATTATCTGCTTTCATTGAAGTCGATTCCTCTGTCGATATTTCTTTTGTCATTGTGAGAGCGATTTCTAAAGCAGAGCCCCCACTGATTGACCTCATAGATGGCAGGGCTGAAGGTGTCTTAAATGTAAATGCCAAAGTTGACTTTTATGGCCATGACTTGACTAACCGAAATGTCAAAGCTACGGGCTATATAAGTATTTTCTTTACAAATTATGTCAACGAATAAGGATAAGGAAAATGAAGTCCAAAATTTATTTAATATTGATAATTTCAATTATGGTGCTCTTTATTTCATGTAAGAGAACAGCTATAGAAGCTCCTTCCCCTGTAGGCCCATCAAGCTTCTCAATACTGCTGGATTTATCCGCAAGTCCAAATGTTTTATTTGCAGGAAGTTCACGCGAAAGCACTACAATAACAGCCAGTTTAACGGATTATAAGGGTATTCCAATTGTCAATAAGACAGTTCTCTTTGAGATCAGCCCAAGCTATGGCTTTTTCGAAGGCAATGAGTCAGTAAAACAAGCTGTCACAGACCAAAATGGCAGCACTTCTCTTGTTTTCTTTGGCCCAAACTCCGAGGAGGTCTCTACCGATACAACTGTCTACATTTATGCAACTGTAGCATGGGAAGGCACGGAATGTATTACCGAATTAACACCTGTCTATATTATAAGTGGTGCTATCACTCCATCTCTAACCCTGAGCCCTGAACCCAATGTCCTGTATGCAGGGTCAACACGCGAGAGATCAACTATTAAAGCCACTTTGACATTAACAGGTGGAATTCCGTATTCACACCAAAAAATTTACTTTGAGATTTGTGATTCATCAGGTAACAATGTAGAGATTGGTTATTTCAATGACAATATATCAATTCAAACAAGATTTACAGACGGAAGTGGGATTGCTGAAGTAACCTATTTTGGACCGATTGCTTCGGAAATTGCTAGCGACACAACAATCTATATCAAAGCTACTCATAAGGGAAGTGGAGATATATTCACATCCACCACGGCTCCTATTCAGATCATTCGAGAGCCTACCACTATATCACTCGACCTGAATGCTAATCCTAATGTCATACGCGCAGGAACAGAATGCGAAAAATCAACCATAACAGCTACTTTAGCATTAACAGGTGGGATTCCTTTCGTAAACCAAAAAATTTACTTTGAGATTTGTGATTCATCAGGTGACAATATCAACATTGGCTATCTCCATAATAATACAGGATATACAAACGAAAATGGAATTGCTGAAGTAACATATTCTGGACCGATTGCTTCAGAAATAACCGCCGCTACAACAGTCTATATCAAAGCTACTTACCAGGGAGAAGGAGATACATTTGTTAGTCAAACGATTTCTATTCAGATTCTTCGAGATGCTGATAGTTAACGTCAAAGTTGTAATAATCTGAGATAATACATTACTAATCATAGATAAAAATCGATTTTCTTAATTTAATTTTCTCAACAGATTTTCTCAGCACTTCATCAATGTTTTTCTTTTTCTTCGATTTTAAAATTATCTGGACCCGATTTTTTCCTCTTATTTTTGATACATATGCCAATGCCGGCCCCAAAATTTCAATACTATCATCCTGACTTTTAAGTAAAGAAGAAAATTTCCTAGAGTTTCTTGCTAAAGTTCTTAAGTTTTCTCCCTGGAACAGCACCTCGACCATATGTGAAAAAGGGGGATAATTCATGATGCGGCGGTATTTAATCTCTTTACTATAGAAAGAAACATAATCGTTATGGGCAGCCGTGCAAATACTGTAATGATTGGGAAAAGCTGTCTGGATAAGAAGTTCAGAGTTATCATTCATCAGCACAAAATTTCCCATCTGAGCGATACTCTGGAAAGTTTTTTGACTGGCTCTATAGTCGGAAAGTGTAAGGATTATCTCCGGGGAAAGGATGATAACAAAAGTTAGTGAAGGCAAATTAACTTGATGCGCCAACAGCTGTGTGCCTATTAAAATATCGATTTTCTTTTTACGGAATTGATTAAGAACTCTTTCCTGGTCTTTTTTGCTTTTCAGCACATCGACATCAAAACACACTACTTTACTTTCAGTGAACATTTTTTCCAATTCCTCTTCGACAACCTCAATTCCAAATCCTCTTTTTTTGATGACGCTGCTTTTGCATTCAGGACAATTATCCATCTTAGGAAGAGAATAATTACAGTAGTGACAAACCAGTTTCCCTTCTCTTTTATGATATGTCAGGGGAATATCACAATAGATACACCGTGGAATATAGTCACATTTTGAACATACAATAAAGGAAGCATATCCGCGCCGGTTAAAGAAAACCAAAACCGGCTCTTTTTTTTCTATCCTCTCCCTGATTTTATCAATAACTCTTCGAGAAATTACTCCTTTTTTTAGCCTATCATCTATAATTTCCACTCTGTTCTTTCTCTGCCCACCTTCCAAATATAATAAATATCCCCTCTTTTTTGCTTTATAAAAAGATTCAACAGACGGGGCAGAAGAGCCATAGACTACAACTGAATTCTCATGCTTTGCTCTGAGTAAGGCTCCCTTTCTTGCATCATAGGATGGGTTTTCTAACTGATAGTAAGACTCATCCTGTTCTTCATCAACAATGACCAAACCAGCATTCTCAAGAGGTGAAAAAAGAGCAGACCGAGAGCCGACAACTATATCTATTCCCCCTTCTTTTATTCTTCGCCATTCGAACTCTCTCATTCGTCCTGACATCCGGCTGTGAAGAAGCGCCACATTTTCTCCAAACCTCTTTTCAAACTTTTTTGCAAGGCCCTCTGTCAGAGAAATCGCAGGAACAAGAAAAAGGACTTTCCTCTGCAGGGCCAGCATCTTTCTTATCAGATAAAAATATACTGCCTCCCTCTTCTCCGTAGGGCCAAACAGGAGGAATGGCGAAAAGGCCTCTTCTGCCATCTTTCTAGTTATGAGAGATGCAGCATAGTTAGAGCTTTCCTCCAGAGAAAAATCCATTTCAAGCTGAGTAGGAATTCTAGGAGCAGCAGACCTTTTTCTTCGGACTGTTTTTTTTATTCCCCTTTCAATATAAATCAAACCTTTCTTTTCTAATCTAGAAATAAGATAAGAAATATTTTTCCCTTTGAATCTCCTTCTAAGAAATAATTCGCTGTAACTTTTTTCCTGGAGGAAACTTAATATTCTCTTCTCTTCTCTGGATATACGCTCGCTTTTTACAGCATTCACCCCTTTCTCAGAAATAAATATTCTTGCTTTGCTCTTAAGAATAAAAGAAGGAGGAAGAGAAGCCTGCAGCAGCTCTCCCCATGAGGAATAGTATTCCCTGCTCAAATCACGAACAAATGAAAGGAATTCGGGAGTAAAAACTGGCTTTTCATCCAATAGTTCCTTTATTTCTTTGAGCTTAAATCCTTTGGTCAAGTTCCTTTTTTTAAGCCTTACAACAAATCCCGTCAATAACCTTTGGCCAAACGGGACAAGAACCCTTGTCCCAATATCTATATTTTCCGCGTAGATTTCAGGTACAATATAGGAAAAGATCCGGTTGACTGGAAGAGAAAGGACGATTTCAGCGTATAATGTCATTTTTTGCCCAGGAAGGCCATTACTTTTTGCATGTCTTCCCAGACCATTTTCCTGAGTAATTTGTTGCCTTCATTTCTGATAAGATAGGATGGATGAAAAGTCGGCATCACTTTAATATTGTTAAAATCATAGAAATCGCCTCGCAGTCTTGATATTACTAATTTACTCTGGATGAAAAAATGTGAAGGCACATTCCCCAATGTCACAATTACTTTAGGCTTTATTATTCTCAACTGTTCAAAGAGATATCCTTTACATTTTTCAATTTCATCTACATTAGGATTCCTGTTTTCAGGAGGCCTGCACTTGATAATATTTGTGATATATACTTCTTTTCTATTGAAATGCATTGCATTTATTATTTTTGTAAGCAGCTGGCCCGCTCTTCCAACAAAAGGCTTCCCTTGGATGTCTTCTTCCCGGCCTGGAGCCTCTCCTACAAACATAAGTTCAGCATTTAAATCCCCCTCTCCCACAACAACATTTTTCCTGCTTATTGACAGGGGACATCTCTTACAATGAAGGATTCTCTCTTGAAGAGAAAGAGTCGGAGATTCTACAGACGTTTGTTTAGATGAAAAATCCTTCAAAATAAAATCAACCCCAAGTTCTGATAAAAACAGGAATCTTTCCTTGATATCTATAAGGATCCTTTCAGTTTTTGTTTCCAATTATCCCCTCTATTTCGTCCAGGATTATTTGACTGATCTCAAATTTGCTCTTCTTCTCAGTATGAATCGTTCTCCCGTTCGGAAAGATTATACCAACCTGGTTGAAATCTGATTCAAAACCTATGTCCTCTTTTGACACATCGTTTGTTACAATCAAATCAAGATTTTTCTGTTTCATTTTTTTTCGTGCATTATCCGCAATATTCTCTGTCTCTGCTGCAAATCCGATTAAGATTTTATTCCCCTTTCTCTTGCCCAGCTTTTCCAGTATATCTCTAGTCCGGGTAAGTTTAACTTCATTCAACAATGACTGTTTTTTAATTTTCTGAGAAGCTCTCTCAGCAAACTTGAAATCAGAAACAGCTGCTGCCATAATCACAATATCAACCTTATCGAAGTGTTTCACAACCTTTTCTTCCATCTCGTCTGCAGTCTGAATCCTTATAAATTCTGCTCCAAGAGGTGGAATTAAACTGCCAGGCCCGGAAATAAGGATGACTTCAGCTCCACGCCTCAGAGCTTCCTCTGCAATTTCATACCCCATTTTGCCTGAAGAACGGTTACTCAAGAACCGAACAGGATCCAAGAATTCTCTTGTCGAACCAGCAGTTATCAAAACAGTCTTGCTCTTTAAACTCCTGCTCCTCTTCAGCAATTTTAACCCTTCCTCCACTATTATTTCAGGTGAAGCTAGTCTGCCCCATCCTTTATCCTTACAGGCTAAATACCCCTTTTCGGGTTCAACAAATTTCACTCCAAAAACCTTAAGTTTCCGGATGTTCTCTTGAGTTTGCCTATGCAGGTACATCCCCTCATTCATCGCTGGAGCTATTAATACCGGGCACTTAACAGCCGTATATAACGTCGATAAAAAATCATCTGCCACCCCTGCAGCAAGCTTTCCGACCATGTTAGCAGTAGCCGGAGCAATAAGAAGAAGAGATATTTCTTTGGTCAGAGCTATATGCGGGATTTTTTCGGATGCTTCTTCACTGAAAAGGTCTATAAAAATATCATTGCCAGTAATCGCCCTGAAAAGAACAGGAGAAATTAAACGGGCAGCATTTACAGTCATGACAACCTGAATTTGAAACCCTTTCTTCTGGAAAATACGGATAATTTCGCAAGATTTATAAATACTTATTGAGGAGCATACTCCCAAGGCAATTTTTTCCATTTTGGTATTTACATCTCTCCCTCAGAAAAACTCCTGAGAATAGGCAAAATCTCTTTCTGGCGTAAATCAGTACGGCATTTCATGCCAACAATGATTGACTTAAGTTCATGTACAGCATCATCCAGTTTATCATTAATAATTATGTAATCAAAGTGAGGATAATGCCTGATCTCTCTTTTAGCCACTTCAAGTCTTTCTTTAACCGCCTCAGGTCTCTCCTGGCCTCTCTTTTGCAATCTTCTCTTTAACTCCTGGAAAACAGGAGGGAGAATAAATATGAACACCGCTTTTCTGAATTTCTCTCTTATTTGCTGTGCTCCTTGTACATCGATATCTAAAAGAAGGTCTTTCCCAGCTCCCTTTTTTTCTATCTCCCTTCTGGAAGTACCGTAATAATGACCATGCACAACTGCCCATTCTGCCAGCATCTTCTCTTCAATCATCTGTTCAAATTTTTCCTTTGAAACAAAATAATAATCCTTTCCTTCTTCTTCTTCGTCTCTCATTTTTCGGGTTGTGAAGGAAACAGAAAATTCTATATTATCAATCTCTTCCAGAACATTCCTTACAAGTGTAGACTTTCCGCACCCAGATGGCCCTGAAATGACAAAAATCATGGCTAATTCCTCTCTTGCTGAAACATTATAACATTAATATCTATCATTTGACCTGAATTATTCATAAAAATTGCTGATAGAATTAATATAATATCAACTAGTTTTGATCATTCTTCATGAAACTCTCAGAACTAGTTTATCCTATATCATATCGATGATATAATTTAAATCTATTATCAGCAATTTTTACCTTTCAGGCAAGCCAATCTTACTGCATCTGCTTCGTTACAGCCCATTCGTGGTGAAAGACCACAACTTCATGCGCTGTGCCTCGCATCTGCAGCAACCTAGACTAGTGAATAATCCAGGTTGAATAATACAGGCACGTAAAATGAGCTTGCTATTCAATATTCTGAACCTGCTGCCGGATACTTTCAAGCTCTCCCTTTACAGCTAAAATCTCCCTTGTTATTTCAATATCCTGGGACTTGGATCCTATGGTGTTCGCTTCCCTCATAAGCTCCTGAACAGTAAAATCGAGTTTCTTCCCTACCGGCCCCTCTGTCTTTGAAGATATGAGGTCCCGTACAGATGATAAATGGAATTTCAATCTTGCAATTTCTTCTGTCAAATCATACTTTTGCGCCATATAAGCTGCTTCTTGTAGTAGTTTATCATCCGAAAGCGATGTTTCACAGCTTAATTCCTTCAGCCTTTCTCTCATTTTTTCCTGAATAACAACAGGCTGTTTCCTAGCCAGCTTCTCTAACCGGGTCATAATCCGTCTCAAGTTCTGAACATGGCTCCGGAGTTCCCCTGCCAGTTTTCTTCCTTCTCTCATTCTCTCTTTAATAAGCTCATCCAGCGTCTTTTTAAAAGCCCTCTCTAAAAAAACAGCCTCTTCCTCAAAAAAACTTTTCCTTTTGAACTCCATAACATGGGGAATGGCAAACAAATTCTCTATTGGGAATGAAATTTTATTGACCATATCAGAAGATATTTTCTTAAAAGAAGAAAGAATTTTCAGAAGCAGGTCATCATTAATAGTAATGTCCCATCCTTTTGAATCCGAAAAAGTCAAATCAATAAAAATTTCTACCCTGCCTCTATATAGTTTTTTATCGCAGAGAGCTCTTATTGTGTTTTCAATGTCTCTAACATAGGTCCCACGGAAACTCCAATCCAAGAAACGATGGTTTAACGTCTTTATGCTTATTTTTGCGGATAGGGTTTTAAAAGTGAATTCTTTCTCTGCAAAACCTGTCATACTTCGGATCATAGAATAATTTCCTTCTCTTCCGGAAACTGTAAGTCGTATAGTTTTTTATATATCCCATTTTTCCTGCAAAGCTCAGCATGTGTACCAATTTCAGTGATCTTTCCCTTGTCCACAACAAATATTTTATCAGCATTCCTGATCGTAGATAACCGATGGGCAATAACAAAAGTTGTCCGATCTTTCATAACATTAGACAGTGCAATCTGGATTAATCTCTCTGATTCCGAATCAAGAGCTGAAGTAGCTTCATCAAGAACAAGAATGGGGGGGTTTTTCAGCAGCGCTCTGGCAATAGCCAATCTCTGTCTCTGCCCGCTGGACAACAATGCTCCCCCCTCTCCTATTTGAGTATCATAGGCTTCAGGAAGTTCCATTATGAAATCATGCGCCATTGCGGCTTTAGCTGCTTTTTTGACATCATCCAAAGATGTTTTTACCCGGCCATAAGCAATATTATTGTATACACTATCGTTGAAGAGAATAAGTTCTTGTGTAACAAGCCCGATCTGGGAACGGAGGGAATCAATTGTTATTTCACTGATATCATTGTCATCAATCAAAATTCTCCCCGAAGTCGGATTATAAAAGCGAGAAAGCAGATTGATAATCGTAGTCTTTCCAGAACCGCTTAATCCGACAAGAGCTACCATCTCTGTAGGAAAAACTTCAAAATCCACATTAAAAAGCACGGGTCTTGTTTCATTGTACCTGAATGAAACATTTTCAAATTTTACGCTTCCCTTTACATGTGGAAGGGAATAAGCATTTGAATTATCAACAATTTTGAGAGTACTCTGAAGTATCTCCTGGACTCTTTCATGACAGGCCACTCCTTGCTGGATAACAATATTGGCCCGGCTTAGTCTTTTTATAGGGGTATACATCATGAAAATTGCCATGATAAATGCGCCAAAATCTCCCGGGCTGATGTGGCCCTGGGTTATTCTGCTGGTTCCAACAATAAGCACAAAAGCACCCAGCAAACCACCCAAAAATTCCATGAAAGGAGAGGACAGGCTTCCAATCCATGCCAGCTTCATACTCGTTTTAAAATAGCTTTTGGTTGCCTCAAAAAACTTCTTCAATTCAAACTTTTCCATAGTAAATGATTTGACTATTTTATTGCCGGTAATTGTTTCGTAAAGTAGGCTGAATATATTAGCCATTTTTTCCTGATTTAATTTCCCCTTCTTTTTAAGCTTAGTGCTAAAAACAGCCAAGGGAATAACAGCCAGCGGAGCTATAACAAAAGATGCTATTGCCAAATGCCAGTCAATAAAAAAGATGCCAATAAGAAGAGCCAAAAGGACGAAAATTTCCTGTACAAGATCTCCAAGACTGCCTGAAACTGCCTCTTGAATCTTATCTACATCGCTGGTTAGTCTGGACATGAGTTTGCCAGTTGCCTTGTGGTCAAAATAATCAGAGGATTGGTATATTAGGTGACTAAAAAGATCATTTCTCATCTTGTTTACGACTTTCAGGCCTACTGATTTCATAAAAAAGGAAGAAAGAAAAGTAAACAATCCCTTGCCGAAAATAACAATGACCAGAAGCAGTGGTAAAAATACCAGGAGCTGTTCTTCGGTAATATGAAGCTTATTGATAATAAAATCCATAAAACGCACTTTTTCAACCTCTCCAACTTTAGGAGCAAGATGGAACATTTTATCCATGATAGGTTGAATTAAATTGATAAAAACATATGTAAAAAATGCAACAAAAACACTGCAAACAAAAGAGACAATAAGCCTGTTTTTCTCCTTTAATGTCAGCTTTAGAAGTTTTAATATTTCTTTCATATCTTAAATCTACATTGTATAATATTTATTCTTGCTCAGGACATTTTTTATTTCTCTTCCGCTGAGTGAATTAATCCCGGTTAAGGCAATCCTTGGGGGTTTTTCTTTTTCATTTTTTGGGACACCCAATTATTGAAATGATTTTTTATATTCACCCATCAAGTAATACATCTTGTCTTTAAGAACAAGCTTTTTTTTCTTTAACTCTTTTTCCTCAAGCATCTCTTTTTCTGTCAGGAATCCCTTTTTTTTAAACTCTTCGAGTTTTTCTTCACACTTTTTGTGGGATTCAAAAATATTTCTGAAATTCTTGTCTTCTCTTAATAAAAGCATTTTCAGCTCTTTTTCTTCCATTAAGCTACTCCTTACTTCAAAAGAATATCACAATAAATAGGCTATTTCAATTTGACAAGATGCCAAAACTATAAATTTTAATTGACTTAATAGGAGAGGAAAATTATACTAAAAAACAGCTCAAATAAATATGGCGAGGTAGCTCAGTCGGTAGAGCGAGAGACTGAAAATCTCTGCGTCGGCGGTTCAATTCCGTCCCTCGCCATTTTTTTTCAAGTTTTATTTCTAAGACACATAACACTCTTAATATTGTTTTATATGTCTGGATTTCCTGCAGACCGGAATTATCACGAATATTTTATATCGGAATGTTAGACTGGGGATATTATTGCAGATGCTTTCTTGTGCTATGAGCTTCGCGACTTCAGAAATTCTCTCAATTCAGAACCGAACTCCTGCCTCTTTAAAGCAAGGTCAACAGATGCCTCGATGAACCCCAATTTATAACCTGCATCATAACGTATCCCCTCAAAAAGATATCCGTAAACAGGCTGAGTATCCAGAAGTCTTTTTATTGCATCTGTGATTTGAATTTCCCCCCCATGATCCGGTGGAGTCCTTTTGATGGCGTCAAATATTTCAGGAACGAAAACATAACGCCCTAGAATTCCAAGGTCAGAGAAAGCTTTTTCAGGGCCTGGCTTTTCGACCATATCTTCTATCTGAAAGATTCTTTCAGAAATTTGCCTGGGCTTGATAATCCCATATTTTTTTGTGCCCTCTTCATCCACACGGCCCAGGACAATTACAGAGGCTTTTAATTCGGAATATGCATTCATAAGCTGCTTTATACAGGGTACACTGCAATCAAAAATATCATCAGGAAGAAGAACAGCAAAAGGCTCATGACCAATATGGTTTTCAGCCATTAGAATGGCATGACCCAGCCCCAGAGCCTCTTTTTGGCGGATAAAACAGAATTCTGCAAGATCCGAGATCTTTTTCACTTCTTCCAGAAGCTCAAGCTTTCCTTTGTTTATTAAAAATTGTTCAAGTTCGGGAGTTCTGTCAAAATGATTTTCCAGAGATGTCTTTCCTCTGGTTGTTATGACAGCAATGTTTTTGATTCCGGACTGAACAGCTTCTTCAACACTATACTGAATCAAAGGTTTGTCAACAACATTCAGCATTTCTTTTGGCTGCGATTTTGTGGCGGGAAGAAAACGAGTGCCAAAGCCTCCTGCAGGAATAACTGCTTTTCGAATCATCATTTTATCCTTCAAATTAAGATGTTTCTCCTCGTATAAAAATATCCGGGGGAAAGATCTATCTTTCCCCCGGCATGAATCTTCTAGATATGCAGATTTCTTAATAAAAAAAGAAATCCTGTTTTCTTACCAGTTATAACCTAAAGAAGCACCAAAAGACCAGATTTTTAAAGTATAATAACCCGGCATTTCAACATCGGTTAAGGTTAAAGGAATATCTCTGTCTTTCCCTTTAAGATATTCACCTGAAAAATCGACATGAAGGCCATTCTCAAGAGCGTATCCAAAACCAAAAGTAACTGCGCTGAAGTCATAATTTGGGACAAGAACATTCATTGTCTCATCAGGCGAAGGAGCAGGATCAAAGTAATAACCTCCTCTAAAGGCAAAGGTTTTTATCTTATATTCGGCTCCAAACCTTATTTGAGTGGCGTCTTTCCAATGCATCGCCATCTTATCCTTTCCGCTATTTGCCAATTATTCCCTGCCACATAACATCCGTAAATTCAAATTCAAGAACGTCAATCTTTTTCCAGTTGGTGTATTGAACATCAGCAGTAAACGTTAAATTTTCAATCGGCTTAAAAGCTATGCCTCCAGCCAGCCACATAGGCCATGTCACTTCCGCTGTCATCTCAGAAGTCGTGGGAATCGTTGCTCCAAAAAGAGGAGAGCCTGGAATCATACCCAAAACATTTAATTTGGATACTTCGGCATCTCCGCTGAAGGATATCTTAGTGGGAGTCCGGAATGTAACCCCGATGCTAAACATTTCACTCGGCTTAGCCAACAATCCGAATGTCGCTCCATATCCCCAGCCTGTCAGGTTTACATCCTGCTGGCCAAGATCCACACCCATTTCTGCTGAACCTGCATGCGTTGAGATATCAAACATGCCGTAGTTAATGTTCAGTGCAGCACCGACAAACAGGTTGTCGCTCACTTTGTATGCCAGGGCTGGTGCAATAGTGACCACTCCAATCTTGCTTTTCCAATCATAAGTATTACCAAAGCATATAGGAGCAAAATCGCTGCCCGTCCAATCAGCACCCAGCCCGGATGGAGTGTAAACTCCGATTCCAGCCACTAAATTCTCGTTTATGGGGTGGTAATATGCAGCTATTCCAACAAGATAATGTTTTGTCGGTGATGTCGCATCCACACTGATTGGAGCCAAGGGATGAGTAAATTTGAAAGTACTGGTCGGCAAAATATCATCACCGCCAAATCCGAAAGTCTTCTGATTAAATTGTGCGATTCCGGCTGGATTCCAGAAGATAGCACTATAGTCATCAGCCAAACCCACAAAGGCACCACCCATTGCCACAGCTCTTGCTCCAAGGCCGTTCAAATTCAAACCATTCGCAAAGGCCATAGAACTCATAAACACAAGAACCGTAACAAAAGAGAGTAAGAATTTTCCTTTCTTCATGTTAACCTCCTTCGAGTTTTCCCTCTGTTTACGATATTTTTATCTGTTTGTCAAATAAATGTAGTCGTTCAGTACGTTAGTGACCCATTGTCTCTGTGATTTAATAACCATTGTTGATAATATTCATAGGGAGTTAAATAATCAAGTGAAGGAAATTTTCTCTCCAGATATTCCAGAAACAAAGAACCGGCAAAACTACTCTGTCTGCAATAAGCTCTGAGTCCATCACATCGGGATATGACATCTCTGGCACTGAATTGATAACGTACCAGATTAGGCAGAAGCTTCACCCTCAGGGTGTCTACCTCTACTAAATCACAAGGTGCTTCAACTTTATAATCTTTGGGAATACGGGTGGCATATCTCGGTTTCCTCTTTCGTCAACTTAAGTATGGATCATTGTGATGAACCTTGCGATGAGCCTGGGGCAAAAAATGCCACTCTAAGAAAAATCGTCTGAGTGATTTCCCGTATTTTCAATTTAAAGAACTATTTAGCACGGCCCGACCACCTTCCCATTTTTTTTATTACCACAAGCTTATTTCCCGAAAATCTTTTTCTGAATAGCCTTCCATATTTCTTCTAATTCAAGCCTTTTTGCCCACAAAAAAATGTATTTTAAATCTATCATTTCTTGCGAAATCTTAAGTATACCCGCGATATCTCGGAGATGCTTTTCAGATCCGCCTTCTTTATAATATTCCATTATTTTTATAATCACATCTTCCGGAGAAGCAAAATTTGCTTCCGTATCTTCTAATAGCTTGATTCGCTTTAATCGTCTAAAGCGACTCCTGTCGAATTCGTCTTTTTTACTGATGATTACATCAATTTTTAATCCAGATGAAGGATGAATAATGTTGAACTGATCTTTACGACGAATGGCTCTAATTGCTGTCTCTACATCCAGATAAAAATCTTCTCTAGGAAAACACTCTTTTAGCCCTTTGAGGTGTTCTTCTTGAATGTCAGCCACGATATCGATGTCATTGGTCAGCCTTGGTTCACCATAAGCAATGCTGGCAATCGCCCCTGTAATCAGGTACGGGATTTTTAAATTCTCAAAACAGTGGACAACTATCCGGATCAGCTCATACTGCTCCATGAGAAATTCTCCTAGCTACTTCTTTTTGAATTTGTTTGTCTGTCCAATCGGGATGCAGCCATCGGAGACTATTGAAAAGTAAAATTTTCGTTGAGTGCCACAAACCAAAAGCAACTCTGAGTCTTTCAAGATAAGTCTTTTTTTTATAAATTTCTGCCATCATATCGTCGATTGACTCTATTTGGCAAAGAATTGATCTCATAAATTTTCCTTCTTCCCTCTTATATCATAAGGGAAGAGTTCGGTCAAACATTAGAAACCCCATTGTCAAATCAAAGCAAAAACTTCCGGATGCCAGGTGCAGAATTCATGTGCCAGTTTCAAAAACCAGGGCTTCCGGGAGCTCAAGTTTACCCTTTTCTTTTAAATAGTAAAGAAAGAAGGGGAACTCAATTTTCTTCCGGAGCATACATTTTGTTCGGAACCAGAGTGCGCCGGCCTATTTCCGGGCCATAATCCCCGACAGAATAAGGCGTGCGGAAAAGCATTACAGGATATTTCTGGCTTTTGTCCTTGGGGACATACACTTGGGTATAAAGTTTGACTCCATCCCGCATCAAAACCATGTGTTCGCTCTTAGTATAATGCTTCTTAATCTCATAATTCGCCCCGGTACAGGAAAAAACTGATAAAATAGCAAGGAATAAAATGAAAATACTCAAATTCAAGAATTTATTTCTTAAGATAGAGCTCATCCATACCTCCTATTTCATGATAAGATGAATTTTTACTGCGTTTCTTTTCAATTTTATCCTCAACAATTATCTCGAGGCATATTCTCCAACCTCTTTTCTTTTATCTTTTTTCAAACTCAGTAAACTAGTCATTTCTTTTCCTTTAAAGCCTCAACATTCTTTTTCACTTGAGGCTGATCTGGATTTATTTCCAGGGATTTCTCCCATACGGCTAAAGCTTCCTCAAATCTTTTTAGTTGAAAATAACATTCGCCCACAGCGTTCAAAATGTTTGTGTTTATCCCGTAATGGGAAATTGCTTTATCAAATAACTGGATGGCTTCGCTTAATCTCCCAAGATTCTGGTAGGCTCTACCCATAATGAAAAAAGCTTCGTATTTCGGGGGTTGAGTTTCATTCAAAAAAGGAAGCAAAACAGACTCAATCTCTCTGAATTCAGATAAAGCCATGTGAGCACGAGCCAAACTCAATGCAAAATCGATTGATTCTGGCTTTCTTCGATAAGCTTTCTCCAGTCTGACACTAGCTTCTGTTGTCTTTCCACTGTTTAAAAGCTGAGTTCCGATTAAATAGTCATACACTGGATCATCGGTTCCAGGTAAAAATTTGGTATAAAACCAAGGACGAGCAATGGATGCAACATGAGTTACATCGAATTCCTCTGTATCAGAGAGAACTTCTTGGCTATCGATAAAAAGAGAAACCCGAATTCGATAATGAGCAGGAAGGAATTCTTTAAGCGGGAAATTTTCTACAAAATTTGGCATGCTCGAGTATTCATTAATTTTCTTTGCTATAGTATAAAAATCTTTTTCGTCTTTAAAAATAACATATCTGAGTTCACCTCTGCCTTTCAATGCCTGATCCAAACCATGAATCTGGAAAGCTACAATCAAGTTATCTTCTCTGAGAAAAACCCTATTCGCCTGAAAATAAATCTGCTGTTTTCCTATCTGGAAAGGCCGGAGTCTGCTTTGAGAAGTCTTATTTTCCTTCATCTTATAGCCAAGAAAGAGGGACGTCATCTGGAGGACATCTCCCTCACTCGGAATAAGAATATCTCGCTCCACAGAGGTAAACTCTTTGGAAATTTCATTCTTCAGGAGAATAGACATTCTAAAATTTCCAGGAATAAGAGGAAACATATCAAGGATACTGAAGGGTTTGTGGCTTATTTGCTTCATCTGTTCCTCATTGAACTCAAGAGAAATTTTCTTTTCAAACTGATAGATGGTTTTTCCCTGCATACCTGAGACCTTTCCATTTAACATCAAGGTAGTGTAATATTTATTCTCGTACAAGTTCACTGAAAGTTTTTCTGGCTCTACAGCATAGTTAACGAAATAAATGCCCGAAGGGTCTTTTACGATTTTAATTAAAAAATCGCTATCTATGTAATTTGTTGAGTACTCTACTCCTACGCTATCCTTGTACTCGAGGAATTTCTTGGCATATTTCTCTTTTATCTGCCTTACAGGAGTTGTTTCAATCCTCTGAATTAATATATCTGAAGACATGCTTGGTCGGCCTCCAGCAAGAGGCCGCTCTCCAGGAATGAGATTGAGCGAAACTTCAGCCAGAGCTGGCTCGAATTCCCTGAGTTGCTCGAAAGCTCTAAGGTAATCCAGTGGATCGCCGAAATGAGATGTCATTAATGCCTGTGGACCGTCTTGAAGAGGACTGTAAAGCTTATATTCTCCTATACCTCCCTCCTTAAAAAAGACAATGTTAAATCCCGGAGGAAGGCCTAAATTCGTCTTCCCCTGATAGAACCAGATTTCTGTGGGATAAACCTGAGTCTTCCCTTCAAATCTCTGGATGTCGTTGGGCTCTCCCAGGATAATATGCATACGCCCCCGGTCCGTTCTCCAGCCTGGTCTCGGCGCTTGACGGCCGAAAAAGTGGTTGACATATCTTATGCGGCTATAGTGCTCTTTTTTGAACTCGTTTTCAGGAGTGCCTGGCGTAGGATCACGATGCTTCCAAAAAGCCTCTATAAAAAGATCCCTTTCTCTATCTGTCTTGAGTTTTAAAAAGACTTCTTTCTCGATAGGAGCCATGATATAAACGACTTCCTCTTCGAGCCATTTTTTGTAACGCTCAGGAAGATCAGTCTTCTTCGCTCCCACCTCTCCACAGAGAAAAAAGACAACAAGGAAGAAAAGAAATAAAACTGAGAACTTTTTGTGCATGATTACCTCCCTCTCAAAACCTGAAACCTGAATAATTCAAAAATAATCGGAGCTACAATCCCATAGTCAGCCCTTTCCGATGGGAAACGCCAAGGCTGGACCTACACTCCGGGCAAAAGTAAATACAACGTTTCCCTAAATCGCCCTTTAGTTCTCGATACCAGACCGTTCTGAGTTCTTTCTTGCAATTCGGACATATCGGTAAGACATCTTCTTTTTTCTCAAATGGAATCATGTTGGCCTCCTAATAGAATTTACATACCCAGCCAGTATCATATCATATTCATTTCAATCTTACAGGTCGAGCGTAAAGGCGATTTACAGCAGAGGTCCTTTTATGTGAAGAGTATGATACGGATGAAGAACCGGCTCTGGGCACTTTTGGCTCAGCAGTCAGAGGAGGCCCCGAATGAATTATGCTAAAACCGCTTCAAAATGGCTAGAACAAATTCTAAAATTTTCTGGGGAACTCCAGCTATTTTATACTATTGACATCAATCGAGCTCATACACCTTTTTCATGCGCCATCAAAAATGTAAGGTGGCTGATAAGATAAGCAAGTGTACTTTCGGCTCCTTGATTTCTGTTGACACCGTAACTCTCTAAGCTATCATTACATCCATGGGTTTCAAAATCGTATATATGAATGCAGAGGTCGTTATCTCCTAAAAACCACTTAAAAGAAGCATACATCTTTTTAATGTAATCTCTATCCCCTATAACGATGAAAGCCTGATAATACATCATTATCATTGCCATAGCATCAATCGGCTGCTGAGCATACTGTGAGCGTTTTCCACCCTTTTTATACCAACCTTCATTTCCTATTAATGACAAATATTCATCTCTAAATGAAACACTTTCAAGGAACTCCATCGATTCCTTGGCAACTCTTAATATACTCTCATCGCCAAGTATCTCATATGCATGAAAAAGTGATAATGGAATAATTCCATTATCATAGGTCAGGATTGGTTCAAACCAGTGCCAATCACTGGATTTTTCTTTTTCATATTCTTGAATAAGCTTATTCGTTAAGTTTCTTAAATTACTAATTATTCCTTCATCTTCTGGAAAGCGATGAAGATAATGCGAAATGCCAATCACTGTATTGCTAATTCCTCTAATTGATTTTAATCCTGGATAATTTGGATAAGCCTTAGCCAGCATTTCTTTGGCAAATTGGAAATAGATCTCACTTGGAGAAAATCGAACGAGATAACCAAGTGCCCATATTGCTCTTCCAAAAGAGTCTTCACTCCCTACTTTATCCAGAAAGTTCCTATTAAAACTTAGAAAGTTTCTAAATGTACCATTCTCATTCTGCATATAGTAGATATATCCTAAATAGACCTGCATAAGCTTTAAGGCCAGTTTATCCTTCTTCTGTCTGTATGACATTACTGCCATCAGTAAAGCACGGGCGTTATCGTCAAGGCAATATCCATCCTTAAAGTTTGGCACATTGTATTTGGCATGCTGGACAATACCAGTACTATCAGTCAATCTCTCAATATGTTTCAGACTGAATTTTGGTAAAACAGACAGATTAACAATCGACTCTTCTTTAATCTCTATTCGATTATATGATTTTATTGAATCATAGATGAGATTAAAGTACTGGTCACCAACCAAAGGCCAGGTTGTTTTGCATCCAAAATCATACGCTTTTTTCTTTAATTCAATTAACTCGGAGGAATTATCGAGTAGCTCGATAATGATACTGGCAAGTTCATCTGAGTCACCACAGTTAAACAACCTGCCCCGACCATCTACTAAAACTTCCTCTGCATACCAGTAGGGAGTTGAAATAATTGCTCTTCCTGCTCCAAGCGCATATGCAAGTGTTCCACTTGTTATCTGAGCTTTATTGAAATAGGGACTAATGAATATATCAATAGCAGTAAGATATCTGTAAAGATCATTGTTACTCACAAAATGATTATAAAAGTATACACAATCTTTTAATTTGTTTCTCTCAACCAAACGTATTAATTCATTTCTATACTCCTCTCCAGAAACTCTCAAAACATTTGGATGGGTTTTACCCAAAATTATATAAACAACATTGGGATATCTCTCTATAACTTTTGGCAAAGCTTCAATAACTGTCTCTATTCCTTTGTTTCTGTTTATTAAGCCAAAGGTAAACAGGATTTTTTTCTCTTTGAAGTTCAGTTTTTCTATAAGTTTTTTTCCACTAGAAAAATCATAATCTGGAGTTCCATGATAGATAAGTTCGATATTTTCTTCCGGAATATTATATATATCTACAAGAAAATCTATTGCTTTTCTACTCATAACTACAATCTTCTCTGCCCTCTTCCCGATTTCTTTAATAATTGCCTCTTCATTGTAGTTTGGTTTCTTTAATAACGTATGTAATGTAACAATTAAGGGAATTTTCAATCTTCTGATTAGAGGAAGAATATAGATACCATCATCCCCACCAAAAATACCGAATTCATGTTGAATAATGCAAGCATCAGCATCACTATGATTTATGAACTTAGCAGCTTTTAAATAATCCCTTTGATGATCCTGTCTTATAACAAACTGAACATCGTCTGGATAATTATAAAACTGATCCTGATTACTAATGGCAATAACGTATAGATCAACATCATTACCATTTCTATTTCTTTTTTTTGTCAATGAATCAACAAGATCTTTCGTAAAAGTTGCAATACCACATTCTCGAGGAGGATAATTACCTATACAAACTATCTTAATCTTTTTCATTTTTTTTAAAGCCTACAAAAAATTAATAATTCCTCACGATTTGCAATTAAAATATAAATCGAGTCTACTGAAAAAAGATTACAATTTTTTATCATTAAAACTATTCTTTGAATCCATACCTTGTGAGGGAAATAACTCCAGAAACAGTGGCTTTGTTTTTCAGCTTTTGCTTTTATACATGCTTGAAATTCCCCTTTTTAAGTACAAGCTTTTGTATAGATTCATGTGAGAAATATAGCACTTTGAATCTTTAACTCATTTAAAACATATCATATAATCCTAATATTATCAAAAAGTTAAAAGGGAGTAAGGTTTCTTTAGTGCGGAGATTCCTCTCCTTCCAGCTATTTCTTCTTGACTGCCTGCAAGTTTTCACTATATATTATATGTGCTTATGAATGTCAGCATGTTGAAATTAGACAATAATAAAAGCAAATAATGGCATGGATAAAAAAAATACATATAAATTTTAATTTTATGATACGGATGAGAGATAGCAAAGATATTCATTACAGGAAAAAGCGCTCTGGCTTACACCATTAGCAAGAAATAAAATAAGAGAGATAATCTTAAACTAATGTCAATAAGTGTAAAAAGGAAACAAATTCAGTTTCGTCCTGATTTTACGAGAGTAATTGCACAATTCTTTATGCCTGGCAAAGTTGACAGAGCACAATCTATAATTAGAAAAGTTATAAATTTACCCGACGAAACTGTTCATCTGACACTTAATCAAGTGCTAAGAAACTTTTCCAAGCGACATCGCAATATTTCAAAAGTATTTAAAAAACATTTCGATAAGATTAAGTGCGTACTTGATAAAATAAACATAGACCCTAAATCCATCTCTCTTGAGAAAAAATTACTGATCGGATCTTACTTTACAACGGAATATGCTATTGAATCTGCTGCATTTTTCAATCCATCAATCGTTGAACATCCAGATCAAAGTGGCTTAGATGAAGGCCAAAAGAGAGTAATAGTTAGTTTCCGTGCAACAGGTGAAGGACATATCTCTTCGATAGTATTCAGAGGTGGGATAATTGATAAAAACGACAAAATTAATTTCGAACCACCAGGTACATTAGTTGATCTGCCAGAAGTTGTAAAGCGTCATGTTTACAACAAAAAAAGCTTTATGAAAAAACTTGAAGAGATGCATATTAAAAAAGATATTGTTAGAATTGTTATGGACAAATTGGGCGATACATTTATCTACGGTGAGCTTCAGGCCAGCATTGAAAAAACAATAAAAGAAACCAAGATAAGCTATTCAAAGAAAAAAGTAATTCAAGCGATAAACTGGTTGGCAAGTTCTCATTATGAGATAACCTTTTCACTTGATACAGCAATTTCAGAACGAGTGATCTTCCCTATTTCCTATACTGAAAGTAATGGCATTGAAGATGCGAGATTTGTTAGGTTTGTGGATGATGATAACAGTGTGACATATTATGCAACATATACAGCTTATAACGGTTTTACTATTCTGCCAAAATTATTGAAAACAAAAGATTTTTATCATTTTAAGATTATGCCAATATATGGAGAATATGTCCATAATAAAGGAATTGCTCTCTTCCCGCGCAAAATAAATGGTAAGTACGCTCTTATCGCACGTTCTGATGGTGTTAACAATTATATTATGTTTTCAGATAATATAAATGTCTGGCAGAAGGCTCAAAAAATCCAGGAGCCATT
Source organism: Candidatus Aminicenans sakinawicola JGI OTU-1 (assembly GCA_000493965.1). Lineage (GTDB taxonomy): Bacteria > Acidobacteriota > Aminicenantia > Aminicenantales > Aminicenantaceae > Aminicenans > Aminicenans sakinawicola. The sequence continues at coordinate 12,390 of AWNV01000021.1, read as the reverse complement.
ATATCCATGGGAGTTTATTCAAATTGGCAATGCTGGATCACCAATAGAAACAGAAAAAGGATGGTTAGTAATCACACATGGCGTCGGCCCTTTGAGGAGATATTGTCTTGGAGCTGCATTACTGGATTTGGAAATCCCAACCAAATTAATAGCACGATTAAAGGATCCTCTACTTACACCTAATGAGGGAGAGAGAGAAGGTTCTGTACCAAATGTTGTTTACTCATGTGGCTCTATGATTCATAATAATGAACTAATTATTCCTTATGGAATATCTGATTTTGCTTCTACTTTTGCTACTGTTTCAATCGATGAACTTCTAGGTGAATTATTAAATAATCAATGAGTTTTCATATGTTTTTTTAAAATATTTTTATAAATTTTTATATAGTTATTTACCATCTTTTCTCGACTAAAATTATCTTCAGCCCATTTTCTGCAGTATTTTCGATCAACTTTCTTTACGTAATTTAAAACATTCACTGCTTCATCTATATTATTAACAAGAAAACCTGTCTTTCCATCAACTATTAATTCGGGCATAGAACCTCTTTTAAAAGCAACAACAGGAGTGCCGCAAAGCATTGACTCAACAACACTTAATCCAAAAGGCTCAGTAAAGTTAATAGGATGAAGCAGCGCATAAGCTCCGCCAAGAAGTTTATTTCTCTTTTCTGGGCCAGAATGTCCAACAAAAACAATATCATCATCATTTATAAATGGTTTTACCTTTTCCTCATAATATCTCTTGTCCTGAATAATTCCTGATATAATGAGTCTCATACCTGATTTTTTGGCAATCTGGATAGCCTCATAAGTCCCTTTATCATTATGTATTCTGCCAAAATATAACAAATAATCTCCTATTTCTTCATTAAGTATAAATTCATCAACGTTAACTCCATTGTAAACTGTTGAGATATATTTTAGCTCCGAACTGCGGTCTGAATTACTTATTGATACATAATAATTAGTATCATTATACTCTTTAAATACTTTAATAATTTTTGGTGAAGAGAAGCCATGTATTGTTGTTACCATAGGTATATTAATCAGACGAGAATATGTCAATGGTAAGAAATCAAAGTTATTGTGAATTATATCAAAATTATCAGCTTGCTCCATTAAATAAGCAATGTGTAAGCACTCACTAACTTTTGGGTCAAGATTTTTATCTTCCTCATACGAATGTTCACAAATGTACTTCAACTTTCCTCTTGTAATTGAATCACCTGTTGCAAAAAGGGTTACATCGATACCATGTGATACTAAACCTTCTGTAATATTATAAGCAATCTGTTCCCAAGGGCCATAATGACGTGGTGGAGTTCTCCAGGAAACCGTTGATAAGACTGCTACTTTCATATTATAGTGCTGGCCTTGGATTTTCCAGGCAATGATTAACAATATCATTTATCTTAGCAGTCCCAACACACATCACGCTATCTGCCCCTCCCCAATAAATCTTTAAAGTGCCGTCATCCTCAGGGACAGCCCCACATGAAAAAACTACATTATGAACATAGCCAGTAATTTCATATGGTTCTTCAGGCTGCAATATCCAGTTATCACCTACGCCAATAATTCTGGAAGGATCACTCAAATCATGCAGTGCAACACCTAATCTATAAATATTACCATCCATTGTATGAAATACACCGTGATAAATGCTTAACCATCCATATTTTGTTTTTATTGGTGGTGCCCCCGGGCCAATCTTCACTTCATCCCAGTGGTAATGAGCAGGTTTCATTATCAATTTAGAATTCCCCCAAAATTTTAAATCCGGAGAATAAGATATCCATATTGACCAAGGAATCATTTGAGAGTGTGGCCTATCCAGGCAAACATATAATCCACTAAATTTTTCAGGAAAAATAACAATATTTCTATGATCAGATTCCGTTATTAGAGAGAACCTTTCAACTTTATTAAAATCTTTAGTTTTTGCAAGAGCTACACGAACTCCATATCTTGAATAAGCACTATAAGTAATCAAATATTCATCATCTATAAAAGTAATACGTGGGTCTTCAATTCCATATTCTTCATATTCTTTAAAAATCCCATCTTTTGAAGGAATCATGAACGGCTTTTTAGCTACTTTAAATTTAAATCCATCATTACTATCTGCTATACCAAGGATGCTACGTCCATTTCTTAAGTGTGAGCGAAAAATCATTATATATTTATTATTATATTTTGTTACAGCAGCATTAAGAACAGTTGCTACCGGGTAGGGGACATCATTTTTAGTTAATATTGGGTTCCTTTCATATCTTTTTATAATAGCCATTATATTCCTCTTAAAATAACTCCATTGGGATGCACTAATGGGGTCTCTTTGTCTCTCCTAGTTTTATAAAATCATACTCCCCTTTTTCATTTACATCTATACTTACAGTATCTCCTTCTTTATACTCTCCTTTCAGTATTTTGAGTGCCAGGGCATTCTGGATATCCTGCTGAATTGTCCTTTTCAACGGACGGGCTCCGTAGACAGGATCATACCCTCGCTCTACCAATAATTTCTTTGCTTTAGTAGTCACTTTTATGTCTATCTTCTTGTCTTTCAGTCTTCTTCTCAGTTCGTCAAGCTGTAAGTTCAATATTTTAAAGATAACCTCCCTGGATAAGGGTTTAAATATTATGATTTCATCAATGCGGTTGAGAAACTCCGGTTTGAAGTGGTTTTCCATTATTTCCTTCACTCTTTTTTCCATCATCTTAAAATCTTGGCTGAGTTCTTTAATGACCTGGCTACCCAGATTTGAAGTCATGATAATGATTGTGTTTTTAAAATCGATTGTTCTTCCTTTTCCGTCTGTCAGCCTGCCATCATCCAGGATCTGAAGGAGAATGTTAAGTACGTCAGAGTGGGCTTTTTCTATTTCGTCCAGTAAAATAATCGAGAACGGCCTGCGCTTTACAGCCTCTGTAAGCTGGCCTCCCTCTTCATATCCAACATACCCAGGAGGAGCTCCTATAAGGCGGGATACTGTATGTTTTTCCATATATTCAGACATATCAAGCCTTACCATTGCCCTTTCATCATCAAAAAGAAATTCAGCCAGTGCCCTGGACAATTCCGTCTTTCCCACCCCCGTCGGCCCTAAAAATATAAACGATCCCAATGGGCGTGAAGCATCCTGGATTCCGGCCCTCGCTCTCCTCACTGTATCAGAAACAGCCCTCAAAGCATGATCCTGGCCAACAACTCTCCTTGCCAGGTTCTCTTCCATTTTAATAAGTTTCTCCACTTCTCCTTCAAGCATTTTTGAAACCGGAACTCCTGTCCATTTTGACACAATAAATGCAATATCCTCTTCATCCACTTCTTCCTTGAGCATTTTCCCCTTTTTCTGAATCTTTGCCAGATCACCTGCTGTTTTCTCCCTTTCTTTTTGTAATTCGATCAATTTGCCGTATCTGATCTCTGCGACCTTCTCCAAATCACCCCTTCTCTCTAGATTTTGCTCTTCAACCTTTAAGGCATCAGTCTCTTGTTTTAACCGCTTTATTTTATCAATCAACTCTTTTTCATGCTTCCATTGAGCTTTCATAATACTGCCTTTTTCTTTCAAATCAGCAAGTTCTCTATTCAATTTTTCTAATTTTCTTTTCACACTCCTGTCTTTTTCTTTCTTTAAAGCCTGCTTTTCAATCTCTAACTGGATAACCCGTCTCTCCAGTTCATCTATCTCTTCAGGCATGCTGTCGATTTCTATCCTGATACGTGAAGCTGCTTCATCAATTAAATCTATCGCCTTGTCAGGCAAATATCGACCGGTAATGTATCTGTTTGAAAGAGTAGCCGCTGCAATCAAAGCAGAATCTTTGATTTCAACACCGTGGTAAACTGCATATTTTTCCTTTACCCCTCTCAAAATAGATATTGTATCTTCAACAGAAGGCTCTCTCACATAAACCTGCTGAAATCTTCTTTCCAGGGCGGCATCCCGCTCAATATGCTTTTTATATTCATTGAGTGTAGTCGCACCAACACACCTCAACTCCCCTCTGGCCAGAGAAGGCTTGAGCATGTTTGATGCATCAGCAGCTCCCTCTGCGGCCCCTGCACCAATGATTGTATGGAGCTCGTCAATGAAAAGGATAATTTTCCCCTCTGCCTCTTTTATCTCTTTCAAAAAAGCCTTTAACCTGTCTTCAAATTCTCCTCGATATTTCGTTCCAGCGATTAATGCCCCAATATCCAGGGCTATAATCTTCTTGTTTTTCAAAGACTGTGGAACATCTCCATTAGCGATTCTCTGAGCTAATCCCTCGACAACAGCAGTTTTGCCGACTCCTGCTTCCCCAATTAAGACAGGATTATTTTTTGTTCTTCGTGAAAGGACTTGAATGACTCTTCTTATCTCATCTTCACGCCCAATTACCGGATCTAATTTCCCCTGCTTGGCCATTGCCGTGATATCCCGAGCATACCGGTCCAGCACCTGATATTTCCCCTCGGGTTGAGGGTCAGTAATTCGCTGTGTCCCTCTTATAGCCATTAGGGCTTTGAGGACAACATCTTCGCTAACTCCATTTTTCTTCAATATCTGGCTGGCTTCACTGCTCCCTTCTTTGAGAAGGGCAAGAAGTATATGCTCGGTCGAGACATATTCATCTTTGAGCTTAGACGCTTCTTTCATGGCACTATTTATTATATGCCGCAACGTAGAAGAGAGATAAACTTCTCCCGGCCCTTCAACCTTTGGATATTTTTCCAGTATTTTTTCAAGATCCAGGAGGACAGTGGAAGGGCTAATCCCAACTTTAATTAAAACCGAGTTAACAATATTCTCTTCTTGATTTAAAAACGCCCAGAGAAGATGTTCCGGCTTGACCTCCTGATGTCCAAGCTCTTCTGTCCTGGATTGGGCTAGCTGTAAAGCTTCTTGAGACATAATAGTAAATTTATCCCATCTCATTTTAATGATTCTCCTATCTATATTGATAAACTTCCATTTTTCTGCATATACATTATCCTCTTTTATTCTTCAAAATAATGACCGCTAACTATACTATAATATATATAAAAGAAAAGGAAAAATTCAAACCAGCACCAAGAGAATTTTCACAATTTAAAACTTTCATGAAATTCAGCATTATATTACTTTAAAAATTTTACAATAATGTTATTTTTCCTCTTGACAATTTAAATAAAAATGTTATTTTTTCCTTGAGGATACAAAATGGAAGAAATAGAAATTTCAAGCTGGTTAACACTGGATGCCATACAAGACTCAGCAGAAATTGTTGAAACTGTTGGAGACCTCCAACTCGGGCACAGAAAATATATATTCTGCGTGATAGAGGATGACTATCTTGAATTAGGCTACATTGACAATGCTTCCAACTTTTTAAGGCGTTATGAAGATAAAGAAGAATTTAAATCTGCCCTGACAGAACGAAAAGAAGAAATGGGAGAAATCCCCTACGATGAAGACCAAAATTTAAACAATGACTTCGAAGACGATATTGATGAAGAGGATTATAACTCTAAGCAAGATACTGAAGATTTTTAACCTGAATAATCCAGGTTAATATACTTCCTCTTTTCGAGATGTCCTATAGCGCCAGTTCTTTCATTCCCTACAACCAATCCTAATTCAATTCCTGCATACTCCTCATTCTTTGGCTTTGTCCAGTTTTGCTTTCAACTCATTAAACAAATTTAGAGCATCTAAAGGTGTAAGAGAATCTATGCTGCGGTTCTCAATTTCTTCTTTTATATCCTCCAGAACCGCTTGCTCTTTGTCTTCTTGGAATAACAAAAATTGGGATTTATCCCTTCTTTTAGAAGAACGATACGCGATCTTTGGATGGCCTGAATCATCAAGTTTCTGTTTTTCCAGGTTAAAAAGAATTTCCTTGGCCCTGTCTATAACATTCCTGGGAATGCCTGCAAGTTTAGCAACATGAATACCATAGCTTTGATCGGATGCTCCAGGAACTATCTTTCTCAGGAAAATAATATCATCCTTATGCTCTTTTACAGAGACATGATAATTTTTCACGCGATTCAGAGTCAAAGCAAGCTCTGTTAACTCATGGTAATGAGTCGCAAAAAGAGTCTTTGCCCGTATATCTTCCTTTTCATGAAGATATTCAGTAATCGCCCAGGCTATGCTGATGCCGTCAAAAGTGCTCGTTCCTCTTCCCACTTCATCAAGCAGAATCAGGCTTTTTGAAGTGGAATTGTTTAATATGTTTGCCGTCTCCAGCATTTCCACCATGAAAGTTGACTGGCCAACGCTTAAAAGATCCATTGCTCCAATTCGAGTAAAAATGCGGTCCACGACACCTATCTCAGCCTCTTTTGCCGGAACAAAAGAACCCATCTGAGCAAGGATGCAGATGAGAGCCACCTGCCTTAAATAGGTAGATTTCCCACCCATGTTGGGTCCAGTGACGATCAGGATCTGTTCACCTTCTCTATCCAAATCTGTATCATTGGGGATAAAAGGCTCTTCATTGGTCATTTCAATAACAGGATGGCGCCCTCTTACAATTTTAATCCTGTCTTCATCATCTACATGCGGGCAGCAATAGTCTCGCTGTGAAGCAAGCTCGGCCAGGGAAGAAAACAAATCCAAAGAGGCAATATCAGAGGATACTTTCTGGAGTCTTGAGACTTCTCGTGATATTTTTTCTCTGACCTCAAGAAAAAGATCGTATTCTAATTTACAAATACTCTGCTCCGCATTGAGTACTTTCTCTTCATATTCTTTCAGTTCCGGTGTGATGAAACGTTCTGAGTTAACCAGGGTCTGCTTCCGGAAATAATCAGGAGGAACTGATGATAAATTCGGCTTTGTCACATCAATAAAATATCCAAACACTTTGTTATATCGAACTTTTAGAGAAGAGATGCCTGTTCTTTCCCTCTCTTTTTTTTCAAGAAGAGTAATAAATGATTTGCCTGAACGGCTTATCTTTCTTAGCTCATCCAGTTCAGAATTATATTCCTCTTTAATGATCCTCCCTTCAGTGAGCAGGAAAGCAGGTTCATCAAGGATAGCACGGTCAATCAATTCCACAATATCCCGGGCGTTATCCCACTTTTCATGAATTTTTTTTACTTTTTTTGACAGAAAAGACTCTATCAAGGATTGAATTTCCGGGAGATACAAGAGAGAATTCTTTAAACACACAAGGTCTCTTGCATTAGCAACCGCAAGGGAAATTTTTCCTGTGAGACGCTCGAGATCTAATATTACTTTCAGGCTCTCCCTCAATTCCTTGCGTGCAATTGTATTGTTGAGAAATTCTGCTACAGAATCCTGCCTCCCCTTAATTTCAGAACAATCCAGTAAAGGCTGAAGTAGACAGGACCTTATAAATCTTCCCCCCATAGAAGTAACCGTGAAATCGATAATATCCAAAAAAGAATCCTTCAGACGTCCATCCCTTAAATTTTTCAACAGTTCCAGGTTTTTTATCGTCGAAGTGTCAAGGATCATATTTTCATCCGACTGGATATAGGAAAGATTATTAATCAATGAAAGTGAATCTTTTCTTAACTTCTTAAGATAAAACAAAAGGGCTCCTGCTGATTCTACAGCAAAATGCTTATCAGCAAGGCCGAAACCGCCTAAAGACTTGACCCGGAAATGATCCTGTAAATAATTTTTTGCATGGTTAAAATCAAAAACCCAATCCTCCTGAGGACTCTTCAGAATAGATGCCATGCCATTCTTTGAAAGAATGTCATTGACACGTGCTTCCTGACTCTCCGGAAAAATGACCTCCCTTGGAGAAACTTTAAAAAGCTCATCCACAATGTTCCTTTTTCCCTTCGGATCACTCTGGGCCGCTTTTAACTGGCCTGAGGCCAGATCAATAAGAGCCAATCCCCAGCCTTCATCCTGGAGGCAGAGACTCACAATATAAGTATTCTCCTTTGCTGTTTCCGGCTCTAATTCTATAGCTGTCCCTGGAGTTAAAACCTTAACCACATCCCTCTTAACCACACCCTTTGCTTTTTTCGGATCTTCAATCTGTTCACATATTGCAACCTTAAATCCATGCCTGAGAAGTTTGGCCAAATATGAATCAACTGCATGGTAAGGGACACCACACATAGGCACTTTCTGGCGGGAAGTCAATGCAATTTCTAATATTGGAGATGCAATTTTTGCATCCACATAGAACATTTCATAGAAATCTCCCAGCCGAAAAAACAACAGAGCATCCTTATAGTCTTTCTTGATGCGAAAATACTGCTCCATCATCGGAGTAGTAGAATTATTCTTTCCCATTTTCTCAAATCAACTATACTTTTTAAGCCGTGATTTTTCAAGAGTGTAAAATTAATCCTATACTTGTCCAAAAATTCACAACAAATTTACTTATATCAGCGTATTGTATACAATGGAATGGATGACTAGTTTATGTGCTGGTTTTGCTCAATTCACATAGATATCCAGAAATCTTTATTTACTGAAAGGAGAATCTATATGTTAAAACGTTATATTCTGACTGTGTTTTTATCCATGATTCGGAAATGGCAGCGGCGGGAGCATGATTATTATTAATTAACCTGAAAGGCAGATTATTTTGGCAAGACCCTACTGCTAAAATCCATCTAAATTCATGCAGAATGAAAGATAGACTTAAAGAAAAAAACAGCAGAAAACCCCTGAAAATTATCCATTCTTCCGCTCCAATAAGAATAAACGATATTGGAGGCTGGACAGACACATGGTTTTCCAGGGAAGGCAAAGTCCTGAATATGGCAGTCACACCCCGCATAGAGGTTCAAATCGAAGTATTTGAAATCAGACAGAAAAAAACGGAACGAGTCCTGGTTCATGCAAAAAATTTCGGAGACACTTTTTATGTTGATCCTGAAAAACCATCTTTCAGTCCTCATCCCCTGCTGCAGGGAGCCATCAATTCGCTTCCGGTACCAGAGGAATTTGAACTCGAAATCAGCATCAATTCTCCTGTTCCGCCGGGGTGCTCTACCGGAACATCTGCTGCAGTCTGTGTGGCTCTTCTCGGAGGGCTTGACCTTCTTACTCCTTACAGCCACTCTCCAGAAGAAATAGCCTCTTTAGCCCATAGTGTAGAAACAGATAAACTCGGGCTCCAGAGCGGGATCCAGGACCAGTTGTGTGCGGCCCATGGAGGTATATGTTTTATCAATATGTTCAGTTATCCAAAGGCCATTGTCTCAAAATTAGAACTTAATCCCAAGGTTAAATCGGATTTAAACAAGAGGCTCTGCCTCGTATACCTTGGAACAGGACACATCTCTTCAGCTCTTCATGAAGAGGTTATATCTTTTCTTGAAAAACAGGGTTCTCAATTCAAGAAAATCCAGCAGCTAAGAGAACTTGCCTGCAGGGCAAAGGACTTCCTGCTCAAAGGAGACCTGAAGTCTTTTGGCGAGATAATGATCCATAACAACGAATGCCAACGGTCTTTACATCCTGAGCTAATCTGCCAGGATGCTGACTTTATAATAAGCCTTGCCAAAAAATGGGGCGCCGCCGGATGGAAGGTTAACGGAGCAGGGGGAAAAGGCGGTTCTTTGACTATCCTAAGCAGCAAGGATGACCTTAAGAGGGCTAGAATGATCCAAGAAATTAAGTCTTCAAAAGGAAAAATAAAACATATTCCAATCTCTCTGGCTGCCTTAGGGCTTAAGGTTTCCCAATCCGGTTTTCATTAATCAAAATTATACTATTAAAATAGACATCTCTCCTCCCAGGCACATTTCTTGAATCTCTATCTCTGCCATGAGCAGAGTATATCGTCAGCGTCATCCTGAACGCACAGTGCTTTACCAGGTGCTCTTCCATTATTTTGAGCAATTCCTTCAGGAATATGAGAACCGGTTTGAGAGACGCTATGGTTACCTTCGGCCTATTGTTCAGGAAGTGGTAGAAAAATATCTAGACTGCGGCAATCCAAAGTGTGGATTTGCGCGGATCAGATGTCCTGATTGCNGTGCGGAAAGGCTTCTTATGTTTTCCTGCAAGACCCGCGGCTTCTGTCCAACGTGTCATGCCAAGCGTCGTGAGGAATGGGGTGAGTGGATGCGGAAGAAACTCATCCTGGATACACCTCACCGACAGGTGGTCTTCACCATTTTCTGGTCACAGAGGGAGGGGCGGATAAACAAGAACAGTTCCATAAGGTCTCTTACTTTAATGATCCTCTGCTCTGCCGGTTTTTCACTCGTGAGGTCTTCTCACTTCTCCTGCGCAAACAGTTGATCCATCAAAACCTTGTCCAAAAGATACTGCACTGGCGTCATACTGGATTCAATGTGCACAGTAAGGTCAGAACTGAGAGTAAAGACGAGACTGAGCGCGTGGGCAAATACATGATAAGACCTATTCTCTCTCCTCTGTGGATTTTTTGTTGACTGGTCTTGTTTTTATGTGTATTATTGTTAATGAAGCAGCTCAGAGGGTGGAAATTCGAGGAAATTTAGAGAAAATCGTCATCAACAAAAAAACGAATCCCCTATCCTTTCAAAAAGTAAGTATAGTTATCATTATTTTTCTATTAATTCCAACTTTATCTAATTATAACTTCCCGCAGGAAGAGTATGCGGCAAGGGTGGTCAGCATCGAGGTTCCGGTCAGGGTCTATAAAAGGGGGCATTTCGTCAAGGACCTCTCCATTCACGACTTTCTGCTGTATGAAGACGGAGTGCAACAGAGGATCGATGCGGTCTATCTGATAAAGAAGAAAACCATCCAGAGAGAGGAAAAGCATGATGAGGCAGTGAAAACAAGAGAGTCTGAGATTGAATCACGGAATTTTGTTTTTGTGTTTGAGATCCGCTATTACCTTCCCAAACTGGATGAGGTCATGGATTATTTTTTCAATAAAATGATGCTTCCCGGAGATTCGCTTAAGATATACACTCCAGTTCGAGCCTATACCATAAAAGACGATGCGTTCAAAGTCCTGCCCAAACAAAAAATCGCGGATCAGTTAAAAGCCAAACTGAGAAAAGACATTGTCATGGGGGCCTCTGATTACAGGAGTCTTTACGACCAGATAAGAACAATTGTATACACGGAGGGTTTTAAACCAAAAGGACTCGCATGTATGGATATTTTAAGAAAAATGAAATCCCTACAGCAGATTAATGTATCTAAGCTCACTCAATTGGCAGAAAGCTTGAAACAAACCGAGGGAGAAAAGCATGTGTTTTTGTTTTATCAAAAACAGAGTCTTCCCATTCCTGATTTTATCGATGTCTTTCAAAGGATGGAATTACTGAACAGTATGCCCCAGCATGTGGAAGAGATAAAAACAGCTTTTTCAGATGCTTCCATATCCGGTCATTTTGTGTTCATCACAAAAAAGCCATCCGATGAACTGGATTTAACACGAATGACCAATTATGCGGACCAGGAAATAAAAATGGAGGATTCCTCAGCCGAGATATTCGGTGCTTTTAATGACCTGGCCAAGGCGACCGGAGGCTTGACAGAAAGCTCTGCGAATGTGGCTGTGGCATTTCAAAAGATAGTAGAGGCTTCTGAAAATTATTATCTTGTTTACTATACGCCTAAGGAATACAAGGCAGACAACCGGTTCCATAAAATAGAGATTCGAATAAGAGGCGGCGGCTACAGGATCACACACCGGGCCGGTTATATAGCGGATTGAGAAAATAAAATTTTGGGGGCTAAAAAATGAAAAAATTTGTTTTTATTCTATTCTTCTTTTTACTTTTCCTTCCATTGATCTTTTCTCAGGAGATTATTGAAAATCCTAAAAAGCCCCTGAATCCCAATGCAGGACGTATCCTTGAGATAAAGGAAGTTCTTCGGATAAAAAACCAGGGAGAAATTTTCTTTTTCAAGCGTCCCCAGTTTTGTACAGTAGCAGAGGATGGTTTTATTTTCGTGTATGACTCCAATCAGTTCCTCAAATTCACAGCAGAAGGCCAATTTGTGAAAAATCTATTAAAAAAAGGCCAGGGACCAGGAGAGATCCAACAGTTTTTAGGGTATGTGCTTCAGGATAAGAACATCTATATCTATGACTCAGGAAACTCCAAAATCCTACATATGGATCTAGAAGGGGAATTATCGGAAGAATTCCATTTTATCTGGAGAAAAGCCTGGAATTTTCGCTGCTGCGGGATATTATTAAAGCCAATTATGAAGTCATTCCTGTTTAGATCAGGCTAGTTTTCTTGTAAAAAGAAGTTTGTGTTTTGTCTTTTGCAAGTAAACAGCCGTTTACAAGTTCTCGCTCTAACCTTAAATCAAGCTTAGCCTTGAACTGAGGAAAATAGTCATCTCTGCTTCCCGGCACATTTCTTGAATCTCTATCTCTGCCATGAGCAGAGTATATCGTCAGCGTCATCCTGAACGCACAGTGCTTTACCAGGTGCTCTTCCATTAT
>AWNV01000020.1 GCA_000493965.1 Candidatus Aminicenans sakinawicola JGI OTU-1 | reverse complement strand
AAGATAAACATGCGGAGTTCCAGCAGAGCCGAGAAGATAGGGGAGGAAATGGCGTTAAAAATCTGAGTGGAGCGCAGACATGCCCTCAAATTCATCTTATCTTAATCTATCATCGGCATTTTTTATAAATATTGACTTTTTGTGGTGGAGAAATAAAATAGCTTATTCTATAATAAAAATACGCTGGAGAGTACCATGGCAGATATCGATAATGTTAAAGAAACATTGAATCTTCCTAAGACTTCTTTTTCTATGAAGGCGAAGCTTGCCCAAAAAGAGCCTGAGATCCTAAAAAAATGGGAACAAATTAGACTTTATGAAAAGATCCAAAAGAAAAGAGAGAATTGTACTTCCTTTGTGCTTCATGATGGGCCTCCTTATGCAAATGGGAATATTCATTTGGGAACAGCCCTGAACAAGATTTTAAAAGATTTTATTGTGAAAACAAATAATATGCAGGGATATAAGGCCCCTTATATCCCCGGTTGGGATTGCCACGGGCTTCCGATTGAGATTAAGGTTGATCAACTACTTGGAAAGAAAAAAGAAAGCATGTCTGTAATAGATATAAGAGAAGAATGCAAGAAATATGCCTTGAAATTTGTAGATATTCAGAGAAAGCAGTTCAGGAGGCTGGGGGTTTTTGGACAGTGGGATAAACCTTATTTAACAATGGATCCAGAATATGAAGGTGAAGTCTTGCGCCATCTTGCAGCTTTTTTTGCTAATGGCAATGTTTATAAGGGGAAAAAACCTGTCTATTGGTGCTGCCACTGCCGTACTGCACTTGCTGAAGCAGAAATCGAATACAAAGACCGCAAATCCCCTTCTGTCCATGTGAAATTTCCCGTTGTTTCTAGGCTTTCTGAAAAATTTCCGGAACTGAAAGGGAAAAAAGTTTCTGTTCTTATCTGGACCACGACACCCTGGACGCTTCCTGCTAACTTGGCTATTGCTTTCCATCCGAATTATGAATATGCTGCTTTTGAAAATGGTGAGGAAGTCTATATCGCTGCCAGACGCTTGATTCCTGTAATCAGTGAAGTATTAGGCTTTAGAGAGCCCAGGATTTTGACATGTTTTGTTGGCAAAGAAGTAGAAGGGTTAAAGGCCAGGCATCCGTTTATTGATAGAGAGTCGATTTTTGTTTTGGCTGATTATGTTACACTTGATCAGGGAACAGGGTGTGTTCATACGGCTCCTGGTCACGGTCAGGAAGACTATTTGACGGGTCTGAAATATAACCTTGATATTTATAACCCTGTGGATGACGAAGGGAAATTCATTTCTCAAGTTGGAAGATACGCTGGAATGAATGTTTTCGATGCTAATGAAGTAATAATCCAGGATATGGATAAAAATGGTACTCTTTTGGGATCCAGTGAGATTATTCATTCATATCCCCACTGCTGGCGATGTAAAAATCCTGTGATTTTCCGGGCCACTGCTCAGTGGTTTATTTCCATGGATAAGAATGATTTTCGGAAAAAGGCACTCGAGGAAGTAAAAAAGATTAAATGGATTCCGGGCTGGGGTGAAGAAAGGATTAGTAACATGATAGATGCTCGGCCCGATTGGTGTATTTCGAGGCAGCGTTCATGGGGAGTTCCGATTCCAGCGTTTTATTGTCAAAAATGCGGTTATATTCTTGCCAATGAAGAGATTACACAAAGAGTTGCAGATATCTTTTCCAGGGAGGGTTCTAATTCCTGGTTTACTAAGAAAGTAGAAGAGATTTTGCCTCTCGATACAAGGTGTCCTGAGTGCGGTTCAACAGAATTCAGTAAAGAGAACAATATTCTGGATGTGTGGTTCGAGTCAGGAGCCAGCCATAATATCCTTGGAAAGAAAAAGGATCTTCCTTGGCCTGCGGATATATATATCGAGGGGCATGATCAATACAGGGGATGGTTTAATAGTTCTCTTCTTATCGGACTTGCAGCAAAAAAAGCTTCTCCTTATCGAACTTGTATAACTCATGGTTTTGTTCTTGATGAACAGGGGAGAGGAATGTCGAAATCCCTGGGAAATTTTATCGAGCCGGAAGAAATCATATCTAGAAATGGAGCAGAAATTTTGAGACTGTGGGTGGCCATGCTCAATTACAAAGAAGATGCTCGTTTCGGAAATGAAACTCTACAACGTCTTGTGGAAGCCTACCGTAAGATAAGGAATACATGGAGATTTATCTTGGGGAATATTCATGATTTTTCGCCTGATGAAGATTCAACCCCCATCGATAAAATGGAACTTTTCGATAGATGGATACTAGAAAAATGCTCTCGGATAGGGAAGAGGATTCTCAATGCTTATAAGAATTATGAATATCATATTGTATTCCATGCAGTTTATAATTTTTTTACTGTCGAGTTGAGTTCATTTTATCTTGATGTTATCAAGGATAGGCTCTATTGTTCGGCAAGAGATTCTGTTCTGCGAAAATCTGCTCAAACAGCTCTTTTTAATCTTTTGAAAACAACCCTTGTGTTGATGGCTCCAATTTTACCTTTCACAACCGAAGAAGCCTGGGAACTAATTCCGGATTTTAAAGATAAAGATGAGTCCATTCATCTTGGACTTTTTCCTTCATTTCCCCAGATTTGGCTCGGATCCGATGCTTTTCAAGACTGGAAAGACTTGGGGATTATAAGAGAAGATGTACTGAAGGAGCTTGAGCTTGCACGGGAAAAAAAGCTCATAGGGAATTCTCTGGAAGCAGGAGTCAAATTAAAGGTTCCAACTACCCAGAAAAATCTTATAGAAAAATATGAAAAGGAGCTTCCTTCGCTTTTTATTGTTTCTACTGTTGAGATTGAAGTCCATGATGGAGATATAATGGAAGTGGAAGTTTCCAAGGCCAAAGGACAAAAATGTCAGAGATGTTGGAATTTTTCTACTTATGTAGGCAAAAGCTCTAAATATCCCTACTTCTGCAGGCGGTGTGAAGAAGTAGTAAAGAAGTTAGATTTATGAAGAACAAAAGTTTCTATTTTATATTTATCTTTTTTTTAGTAGCTGTAGACCAGCTGACTAAAACAATTGTAAACAGAAGTATGGGTCTTTATAGTAGTATAAAAGTAATCCCGGGCTTTTTAAATTTGACTTATATTAGAAATAAAGGAGCAATCTTCGGTTTTTTCTCCTGGCCTGGTAATTCACTTGTTTATATCTTCCTGACATTAACTTCCTTTCTTGCTTTAAGCTTGGTTATATACTATTTTTTTAAGACTCCTTCTTCTGAGAAGCTTATGAAAATTTCTCTTTCTCTTATTCTGGCTGGAGCACTTGGTAATCTAATTGATAGAGTGTTCAGAGGCTATGTGATTGATTTTGTAGATTGTTACATTAAAAAATGGCACTGGCCTTTTTTTAATGTAGCTGACTCGTGCATAACTATCGGAGCTTTATTTCTCATTTATATTTTTCTTTTTAAGAAAGGTACAAAATGTTCCCAATATTAGTAAAAATAGGCCCCTTCACTATTCATACCTATGGTTTCATGATGGCTCTCGGTGTAGCTTTTGCATTATGGTTTATTTTTATTCAGGGGAAGAAACATGGCCTTGAAGGTTCAAAACTCATTGATATGGCTTTTTATACGATTATTATTGCATTAATTGGTGCTAAAACTGTCCTGCTGGTTGGAAATTTTTCTTATTATAAGAGATATCCTGGAGAGCTTTTGAATTTGGCCCGCAGTGGGGGAGTTTTTCAGGGTGGTCTAGCCTTCGGCTTTGTTTTTGCCGTGTGGTATTTGCACAAACACAGGATTCCTACATGGAAAACAGCTGATATTGTTGGTGTTGCTATAGCATTGGCACATGGCTTCGGCCGTATTGGGTGTTTTTGTGCTGGTTGCTGCTTCGGACGTGAATGTACAATGCCTTGGGGTGTGACTTTTCATAGTGAATACAGCCATAATCTAACAGGAATTCCAATTGGGACTGCACTTCATCCTACACAGCTTTATGAGTCTGTCCTAAATTTTTTAAATTCCCTGATTCTCTTTATTATACTGAAAAAAAAGAAATTTGATGGACAGGTTTTTTCGTTCTATATTATAAATTATTCCATAATAAGGTTTTTTGTTGAATTTTACCGTGGAGACCATCCTGATAATACTTACCTCATAAAAAATCCTTCTCCTTACATGAGCCTATCTTTTCCTCAGCTTTTCTGTATTGTAGGTTTAATTACTGGGTTGGTGATGATATTCATTTTTAAAAAAAAGAAGCGTGCCTAAAAAAGAATTCGTAGTTACTACCTGTTTAGGGAAAGAACAAAGGCTTGATATTTTTCTCACAGAGAAGGTTAGAGCTTTGAGCCGCTCACAGATAAAAAAGTTAATTGAGAAGAAAAAGGTTAGGGTTGATGGTGTTTTAAGAAAATCGAGTTACAAATTGCAAGAAAAAGAAAGGGTGGAGATTGATTATGAGCGTCCAGACTATAAAGAGAACATTCCTGAGAATATTCCGNTAGAATTAATTTACACTGATGAACATATTGTTGTTATCAATAAGCCTTCAGGTTTGGTGGTTCATCCGGGGGCAGGCTATAAAGAGCATACACTAGTCAATGCGTTACTCTACTATTTTCCTGAAATTAAAGATATTGGCCCTGATGACAGGCCTGGCATTGTACATCGTCTTGATAAAGAAACATCAGGAGTGATGGTTGTTGCCAAAACTTCAGAAGCTTACAGGAGGCTTCAACGCCAGTTTAAGCAAAGAAAGGTGCAAAAACTTTATCTTTGTCTGGTGTGGGGGAAAATAACCGCTGAGGAGGGTAGGATTAGCTGGTCTATTGGACGTCATCCAACTCATGGAGAAAGAATGTCTATAAAGAGTAGGAAACCGCGTAAGGCGGAGACACTCTATTCTGTTAAGAAAAGATTTGCAAAGTTTACCCTCCTGGAGGTAAAACCACTTACTGGAAGAACTCACCAGATAAGAGTTCATCTTTCCGCTTCTGGTCATCCTCTTGTAGGTGATACTCGGTACGGCCGCCGTAAATCCACGAATGTTGAGTGTCCACGTCTTTTTCTTCATGCTTTTAAGCTACTGTTTAACCATCCAGAGACTCAGCAGAGGGTTGAATTTTCATCTCCTTTGCCGCAAGATCTGAAGTCTTTTTTAGAAAATCTGGATTGATTGTTTTGTTATATAAGTTTGAGGGAACATTTATGATTTTGTCTTGAGTAATAGGGAATTTTTATAGTATTATAATCCTTACTAATTTTGTTAAAAATTAAATTTTTAATTTAAACCTGGATTATTCACGAATTGAGATTGCAACAGATGCAAGGCACAGTGCATAAACAGGCTAATTTAGTATTGATATTCATATGTCTTTGGAGGCTTCGAGATGAAAGATTATACTGCAGATAAAATCAGGAATGTTGCTATTATAGGTCATGGCTCCTCGGGAAAAACCTCTCTGACTTCCGCGTTTTTATTCGATACGGGAGTGACTTCAAGATTCACCAGAGTAGATAGCGGCAATACTGTAACAGATTATGACCCGGATGAGATTGAAAGAAAGATATCAATCAATTCAGCAGTTTGTCATTTGGAATGGAAAGACCATAAAATTAACATTATTGATTGTCCTGGCTATACTAATTTTTTATGGGATACAAGAGCCAGTTTGAGAGCTGTAGATGCAGGAGCAGTTGTCATATGTGCTGTAGCCGGTGTGGAGGTTGGAACAGAGAAAGTCTGGGAGATGCTAGAGGAATTTGAGATCCCGAGAATAATTGTTATAAACAAGCTGGACCGGGAGAATTCCAATTACAAAAGGACGCTAGAATCCATTCGTCAGTTTTTTGGACGCAAGACTGTTATGATCCAGCTCCCTGTTGGAGAGGAAGATAAATTCTCCGGAGTCGTCGATTTAATCCGTAAAAAAGCATATATGTTTGAAAAAGATGGGAATGGGAAATTTAAAGAAACTGATATCCCTGCTGATTTGAAGGATGAAGCAAGAAAGAGAATTGAAGAGTTAACTGAGATGGTTGCTGAAAATGACGAAGAGTTGATGGAAAGATACTTTGAAAATGGGGTACTTTCCCCGGAAGAATTGATAAAAGGACTAAAAACAAGTATTTCTAAAAGGCAGCTGTTTCCCGTCTTTGTATCCTCTGCATTACTAAATATTGGAGCACAGCCAGTCCTTGGTGGAATAGTCAATTTTTTTCCTTCGCCTCTTGAGAAGAATGAGATAAAATTAGAAAAAGGAACATTAAAGCCTTCTATTGAAGAACCTTTTTCTGCTTTTGTTTTTAAGACAATTTCCGATCCTTACACCGGAAGGATTTCCATTATGAGGATATATTCAGGAAAAGTGAATCCGGATTCAACTGTAACGAATACAACGAGGCGGCGGGATGAAAAGCTAGGTGGTCTGTTTTTCCTACAGGGAAAAGAGCAGATTCCAGCGGGTCAGGCAAAGGCAGGTGATTTGGTAGCTACTGCAAAATTAAAATGGACTGTTACAGGAGATACCCTGGCGGCTAAGGGTGCTGCTAATAAGTTCCCATGTATTAAGTTCCCTGAACCTTCTGTTTCATTTGCGATGGAACCGAAGACACGTTCGGATGAAGATCGAATTTCACAGGCCATTCATCGGATTACAGAGGAAGATCCAACAGCAAGGATCGAGAGGGATCCCGAGACCAATGAATTGATCATTTCTGGAAACGGCCAGCTCCATGTTGAGATTATTACCAATCGTTTAAAAAAGAGGTTTAACGTGAATGTTAGCTTGAAACCTCCAAAAATTCCTTACAAAGAGACAGTTAAAGGGAAATCAGATGTTCAGAGTAAATACAAAAAACAGACCGGCGGCCATGGCCAGTATGGAGATGTAAAGATCAAGATTGAGCCATTGCCCAGAGGAAAAGATTTTGAGTTCGAAGATAAGATTTTCGGAGGGTCAATTCCTAAAAATTATATTCCTTCAGTAGAAAAAGGAATCCAGGAAGCACGGAAAAAAGGAGTACTTGCCGGTTATCCAACGATTGATTTCAAAGCCATTCTATATGATGGGTCTTACCATGAAGTTGACTCTTCGGATATTGCATTTAAGATTGCAGCATCTATGGCTTTCAAAAAAGGAGTAAAGGAGGCCAAACCAACAATCCTTGAACCTATTATGGAAGTAGAAGTCTATACACCAGAAGCTTACATGGGAGATATTATGGGCAACCTCAACGGCAGACGGGGAAAAGTACAGGGGATGGAGCAAAAAGGGAATATGCGTATCATCAAAGCCCTGGTACCAATGGCTGAAATGCTGGATTTTGAGCCAATTCTTACTTCCATTACAGGAGGAAGAGGCTCTTTCCTAATGAAATTTTTACACTATGAAGAAGTGCCAGTCCATCTTCAACAGAAAGTCATCGATGGTGCAGTGAAAGAGGGCAGGATTAAGCCTGAAGAAGATGAAAAGTAGGCTGACTTGGGGAAGGCTGGGTCAGCAGTGTTTATAAATAATTCACTTTAGGTATTACATAATATTTTTTAGGAAGGGGAACATATGGAAAAGAAAAAATTTAAATTCAGAGCATTTACAGCACTGATTATGCTGTGGTCTTTGATAATTGAAACTGTTTCCGGTGTTGTCTTATATATTGTTCCTCCTGGGAGAATAGCCCACTGGACCAATTGGGAACTCTGGAGTCTTAATAAGGAGGGATGGGAAGCCATCCATACGATTTTTGGCTATTTGTTTCTTATTTTTGCATGCATACACATTTATTACAACTGGAAATCAATACTGAATTATGTAAGGAAAAAGATTAAAGCTGGTCTTAGAATGAAGATTGAGCTTGTAACATCTCTTCTTTTAATTGTAATCTTTTTCATTGGAACAGCCATAAGTATTCCCCCATTTAGCAGCATCATGAATTTAAGCGAAAAATTAAAGAATTCCTGGGAAGACAGCCAAAGGAAGCCTTTTATGCCTAATGCTGAACTTTTTAGCTTTGATGTGTTCCTGAGAGAAATTGGAGTCTCGAAAGATGCTGCATTTGAAATCTTAAAGGCTAAAGGGATAAAGATAAAAGATCAGAATCTTACAATTAAAGAAATTGCTAGAGATAATAAAATTGCACCTGTTGAGATTTATAATATATTGATAAAAGGCCTTCCACTTGAAGAAAAGGAAAAGACTGAAAGAATTCAGGGTTTAAACAGAACTTCCTCGGGGCAGGGGTATGGATGGAAAACTATAGAGGATATTGCAAAGGATGTTGGGATTCCTGTTGAGAGAGCGGTTGAGATTTTACGTTCTAAGGGGATTTCTGTGAGAAAAGGGGATATGCTGAAAACCATTGCCGGCAAATATGGCAAGAGGCCAGTTGAGATTGTAGAATTGATTAAAGAAGGCAGATAGAATTTCATGAAGATTTGTTAGCTTGAATCAGAATTTATCGGTGTTTCTTAACAAAGAAGAGCATGAATCCTGAAACGATTGTAAGAAATAAGGAAAAATAGAAAGGTGCAGACATCCCTAAGCCTTCCCACAATAATCCGGCAATGAATGAGGCTGGAAGGGCACATAAACCGATTACCATCTGATATCCGCCCAGACAGCTTGCCTTGAATTCTTCGGGTGCAAGCTCTGAGACAAATGTTTTTTGGACAGGCTCTAAAGCACCTTTATGGGCTCCGTATAAGATAAAAGTAAAAATAATCATCATTTGGCTGGGGCTTAAGATCAGGATCAAACAGACTAGTGCCCACAATAGGAACGAGAGTATCAATACAGATTTTCTTCCGATTTTATCCGAAAGCTTTCCAAAAGGAAGAGAGAAAAGAGAAGCAGATGCAGTATATATCAAATAGAGAACAGGGACAAAACCTACCTTGAAGCCAGAATTCTTGGCATAGATTAGTAAAAAGGAATAACTGAAGGCCCCCAGAGCGAATATAGAACTAAGGATAAGAAAAAACGTGAAATTTCTATCCAGGTCTTTTAGGGTGATTCCTCTGTATATTTTAACTTTTTCTGATTTTTTTTCCTTGATAAATAAGAAGACGAGAAGAGCACTAACAAAAGACGGAATAGCTGCAATGGCAAAGAGGATTTTATATCCTAATATTTTAAAAAAAATGATGCAGACAATTATCCCGAATACTGCCCCGAGGTGGTCCATGGTTCTCAGGAAGCCAAAATTTTTCCCTCTGTTTTCATCTGTTGATACATCAGCCACTATTGCATCTCTGGGAGCACTCCTTATTTTTCCTGTCCGGTCTATGATTTTAAAAGGGATTAGATGAGGCCAGATTGTTGAGAGTGAATATCCTATTCTTGAGAGAGCACCAAGAAAATATCCGGTCCAGATAAAGATTTTCCGTTTTTTGAGCCTGTCCGATAGATACCCTGAAACAGCAGTAGAGATAGAAACTAAAGCGTCTCCAAGGCCGTCTAAAAACCCCAGGGCTGCCATGTTGGCTCTTAAGATTGAAGTGACAAAAATAGGCCAGATAGGATGGATAATATCCGAACCTAAGTCATTCAGGAATGAAGTCCATGCAAATATCCGGACTGTTTTTCTATTTTCTATATCCTGCTTTTGCATTGGGTATTAATATAATTTGAAAGAATAGAATTGTCTAGCTAGTGTTCAAATGTTATCATAACTTGTCCACTAAAAGGAGGAAGAGATGAACATTAAGAAAATATCAGCAGTTTTTATTTTGATTTTTGTTTTTTGTATTCTTCATGGAGAAGGAAAAACTGTCAACACTCCTGCAGAAAAAGTAAATTTCACTCAGTACAGCCAGTATGAAGAGATTACTCAATTTCTGAGCTTTGTTGATAATATGAGTAAGGAAATGTCAGTTGTGATTGTAGGCCGTACACTGGAGACAAAGGATTATGGATCAAAAGATCTATATTTGTGTATTCTTACTGAAGAAGGAATTGATTGTCCGGAAAATCTTAACAGGAATAAACCCACTTTTTATCTTGTTGCCGCAAAACATGGGAATGAACAATCGGCAAAGGAAGCTGCCCTTTGTTTGATTAGAGACATTGCTGTTGGAGAGCTTAAGCTCCTGCTTAAGAAAGTGAATTTCCTTATCATCCTCCAGGCTAATCCCTATGGAAACTTCTTAAACCAGCGCCGCAATGAACAGAACCTTGATTTGAACCGCGACCAGGTCAAACTGGAGGCCCCTGAAGCAGAAGTCATTAATCGTGTTTTCAGGACCTGGATGCCAGAAGTGACGATGGATGTCCATGAGAAGGGTGATGATTATTACAGAGTCAATATTGGCTGTGTTTCTAATATAAATATCCACTCGGATATTCAAAAATTTTCCCGGAATCCCATCCTGCAGGAAGTGGAGAAAAGCCTGAAAAAGAAAGGTATTACATTCCATGAATATTTGGTTACTCAGGAGATGGGAATTGACTCATCTGCTGGAGTTAATTACAGCCGTGAAGACACAGGAAAAAGGGAGATAATGAAGCGCTTTAGCACAACGGATCTCAATGATGGCAGAAATAGTCCTGGCATCTATGAAACTCTTTCATTTATTCAAGAAGGTGCTTCCCGCCATGACCTCAAAACTTTGAAGGAAAGAACCCGCTGGCAGTATTTTGGAATCAGGTTTTTTTTAGAAAGTATTGCCAGGCATGGCATAGAGATAAACTCTATGGTCCGAGGCCTGCGCAAGAATCTAATTGATAAGGCAAGAATTTATTCCGAGAGTGATTTAGTCCATTTAAGGATGAAATATGCCAGGGATGAAAAAGAACCTACAATAACCATCAAGAAATTTGAACGCATTCAGACTAACGTTCGAGGAGTGCTAAAAGTTGATAAAAAAGCAGGAGACACACTCTTTTTATCTGATATAATTCCTTATCAGTACCCTTCAAGCTATAAAGTTGTTGAGGAAACCATTGAAAATTGGTTCCCCAATGTAGAACCATTAATCAGTGTGTCTCGTCCTTTAGGCTATATCATCCCTTCTGGGCATTTGGATGTTGTCGAAACATTGCTTAGGCATGGTTTAAGAGTAGAGACTTTTGTAAACGATATTTCTGTTGAAGTGGAAGCTTACAAATTCCTAGATGTTATTCCGGCAAAATATGATTATCTCCCTCCTGAGAAGATCGAGGTGGAGAAGAAGGTACTGAAAACGATAATTAAAAGAGGCGATTATTATGTAACATGTGCTCAGGATGGGGCTAGTCTGATTCCATCCCTTCTTGAACCTCAATCTCTGTATGGATTTATTCGCTATTGGAAGTTCAAGTTAGTGCCTGAAAAGGGAGATTTTTTCGCTATATTAAGATTTGTAAAAAAAGTAGATTTGCCTGTTATCCTCTATAAGAGATGGAAAAGGTAGCTATCCTTGATTGTTTAGGCTATTTTCTAGAAGATATTTTACTTTTTCTCTGTGAGCTCAAGATAGATAACTTCAACCAGGCTGAGCCATGGGCGTCTGCCGGCTTGTGCAGGCCGGTCCTCAATATTAAAAATTTTCTTGATTTCATCGAGGGATTTTCCTTCCTGGATGAGGCTCTTTATTTTTATCTGTTTTTCTTCGAGTGCTTTTATCAGTCCTTCGATATCGCTCCGGCTAGCGATATCACCATGGCCGTGAATAAAAGTGTCTGCATCAAGTTCAAGTATGCTTTTTAATGTTTTTACAAGTCCGAAAGAACTTCCATTCTTATGGCGGTGAATTAATGGGTCTCTTCCAAGGAAGATAAGGTCTCCTAAGAAAGCAACTTTTTCCTCAGGGAAGAGGATAACGATGTCTCCGCTTGTATGGGCTGGGAAAAAGTAGAATAATTTTATTTGCTTATTTCCCACGTAGAGATCGAGCTTTTTTGAAAATGTTATGGTTGGAAGATAGAATCTTTGTTCTGGGTTTTTGAAGGCTTTGTCCATGTCTTTTCTCGTTTGATAATGGGAAATGATGTTCAAATCCACTGGAAAACCTACAAGGCCGTTGACATGGTCACCGTCACTATGGCTTAAGACAATATATTTAATAGGATTAGTGGTTAGTTTTTTAATTTCAGCAATCATCTGTCTGGCTGATTCGGCACTCATTTTTGCGTCCATCACAAGGACCTCTTTTTCTCCAATAAAAAAAGCTGTATTTGCGCCACTTCCGCCTTTCACTTCATAAATATTCCCTTTGACTTGATGTGCTTTACATGGAGGGGGCTGGTTTTTCTCTTGAGCAATTCCGGCAGAAATAGAAATAATAAATATAAGGCAAATAATGGAATAAAGTTTAAAAGTATTTTTCATGAGAGGGCTCCTTTTGAAAATTGATATTTTTAATATATTATCTTTATTATAAAGATGTCAATTGTGGAAATAATCTCTGGGGCTTTTATTTGAGATCAACTGAGGTTAGACCCCATTTGAGTTTGAACCCCATCTGAGAACATTTTTGAGAATCATTTGAGCAAGAAGGGATGTAGATGCTCTGGTCTTTATGGTCATTTTGAGAGGTGAGTATTTTTTCTTGTGACGTAAGGTATCCATACCGGGCAGAGGCTAGGAGTCCCGAGATCTCCATCCCCGCGAATAACTTTGAACTCAAATTAGACTAATGGGGGAGAAAATTTTCCATCACCCAAATTTCTTTGACTTGCATATAATTGTGGAAGGCAATCTGTTCTCCAGCAGGGTGTACATCCAGACAGTCTATTTTCTTATCCGTTTTCCAGAGCATTTGAGGCTCTCCCCCTTCTGAGGGGATTTCCCAAAGGCTGGTGCCATCTTTTTCGCCTTTGGCAAAGAGAACGGATTTCCCATTAAATGACCAGTCAAAAGTCCGAAGAAATCCCGGCTCCTTTATTATGAGTAATTTCCTTGCTTCTCCGCCCGACACAAGCATAATCAGAAGCTTCCCTGTGCCTTCTTCAGCGTCGTAGATTTCAAAAAGCAATCTATTTCTATCAGGCGAAATGGTAAGATTTCTCAGTATATTGGGATCACAATAAAGTTGCTGCTTCTGACCTGATTTGACTTCGTGTTTCAAGATGCAGCCTTGATTTACATAGAAAACAGCTCTTCCATCCGCTGACCGTTCGCCCCTGATATTGGCCCATTCACCAGTATCCAGACTTTCCAGAGCATATTCGGCCATTTGGCTCACTTTCCCATTATCAATGTTGATCCGGTAAAACCCTCCAACGTAACCTTTTTTTCTCTCCGGATTATAGAAAGATGTGACCATAATGGAGCGGCCGTCTGGGGACCAACGGGGATTATTCAGAAACTTTAATTTACAAGACACTTCGCGGTCCTCTTCAGTTTCGAGGGAATATATATGGAGGACTTCCTCAAAAAAACCAGGTCCTGCAGGTTTGAGTTGCTCAAAAATATAGGCCATCTGTGTGCCATCGGGTGACCACTGGGGGCAGCGATTTGAACCTTTGAAGGGCTGTTTCAGAGAAAATTGAACTTTACCCGTATTTAAGTCTATAGTAGCAACAGAGGAATTAAACCAGCTTCGATACGTGCTGAAAAAATAGTCGCCATTTTGAGTAAATCCCAAGGGAAAAATTTTCCCGATATCGCTTTTAATCATTTGGGGAGACCCTTTACGCCTACCATTTTCGACCGGAATCATCCAAAGGTCCATGGTTCCTGTGCGGTCGCTGATGAATATCACTTCCTTCCCACCCGGAGCCCAGCCCAACAGCTTGTCGTTGGCTGAGTGTTCTATCAGAGGGATTTCCCGGCTACCATCTGCAGCAAGAAGATAGATATCGTAATTATCGGAATCTTCTTCGACCGGAAGGTCAAAAGCGATGTACAGGTCATCGGGTGAATAGCAGATGCAATCTTGTGTTGTCTGTCTCACCTCTGATTTCTTGATCACATGGAGATCTCCATCACTGACCCAGACCCATGCGATCTGGAACTTCTTGTCTGTTCTGCTGTACATTCTGACCGCAATACGTTTGCCATCTGAAGACCATTGGGCTGGATAGATCTCAAAATCTTTGTTGCCGTAAAGAATGCGAGAGGAGGATCCATCAATTCCGATGAGTCTTAATTCGATATAATAATTATCATCAGAAAGTTGCTTAAACCAGGAGTAGGCGATTTGCTTGCCATCAGGAGAAATTCGCGAGTAAAAGGCATGTTGCCTGGGAGATTGCCATGTTGCATCATGGGTGAGGCAATGCTTTTTTCCAGTCGCCAATTCGTGGATGGCTAGATCTCCTGTTTCCCAGTCTATATAAGAGAGATAGCGGCCGTCTGGGGAGGGGCTTCCGCGAAAATCCACACCAGGACCTGACCAGATCTGGCGGATAATGAACTCTCTTTCCCCTTTCTCTGTTAATGCCTGAGCTTTGAGAAGATTTGAGATTTTTTCCCTGGCAAGCCTGACCTCTTCAGTTTGCTCGGGATAACCATCAACCACTTTCTGGTAGGCTTTGAGTGCTTGCTCCATACCCAGTTTTTCATAGCACATGCCGATTTGAAGCTGAGCTTTGGCACCCATTTCTCTCTCTTCAGGGAAGCCGGTTATAATCTTGAGAAAAAGCTGGATGGCTCCCTCCATGTCACCCTCTGCTTCTTTCTTAAAAAGGGCTTCTTCGTAGAGTTGTCCGGCTGACTCCTGGGGGAAAGCTTTGGGCAAAAAAAATAGAGTAAACAGAATTGATAATGCTATGGCCATAACAAGCGAAAGCGAGATTTTCTTTTGGCTCATATCCACCAACAATCTTGCCTGTTAATATTCTCTCTGTGCATAGATCGTATCAAATTTTTCACCACCGTCGGTTAAGATTGGATTAAGATTGCGATGCATTTCGATTAAGAGCTCATTTCCCTATAAATTTGTATCCAACTCCCCTGACACTGATAATGAATCTTGGGTTTGCTGGATCGTCCTCAATTTTCCTTCTCAAGTGAACGATGTGAGGATCAATTGTCCGCGGTGAGACAATGGCATTCCCCCAGGCTTCATCGAGCAGGTTATCCCTGGTTAACACTTCTCCTTTATGCTCGATGAGATGCTTGAGTAGGTTAAATTCCAAGGCTGTTAAATTTAGCTTCTTTCCAGCCTTATGCACTTCGTGACTTTTGATGTTAATAGTTACATCACCGAATGTGTGGACCTCTCCAACGTCTTCCTTCTGCCGCGTCCTTCTTAAAATCGCTTTCACTCTGGCAACTAACTCTCTGGTGCCCACAGGTTTGGTGACATAATCATCAGCGCCCAATTCCAGTCCAATCACCTTATCCATCTCTTCGGTCCTTACTGCTGTTAGCATCAAAATAGGGGTGTTTTTGTCCGCTTCCCTGATCTTTTTGCACACCTCGAAA
This sequence comes from Candidatus Aminicenans sakinawicola JGI OTU-1, assembly GCA_000493965.1. Lineage (GTDB taxonomy): Bacteria > Acidobacteriota > Aminicenantia > Aminicenantales > Aminicenantaceae > Aminicenans > Aminicenans sakinawicola. Next base: position 31,529 of record AWNV01000020.1, on the reverse strand, counting down.
CCATTGAGCTCTGGTAACATGATATCAAGGATGATCAACTGGAAATCTTGGTCCATGGCCTTTTTCAAGCCCTCCTTGCCGTCTGAGGCAGTAGAGACTTTGTATCCCTCGAACTCAAGGTCATCTTTTATTCCCATAAGGATGGCATTATCATCTTCAACAACCAGAATCTTATCCATTTTTATCCATATCTCCTTTTAATGGTATTTTTAATGTGACCTTTGTTCCTATACCGCGCTCGCTTTCTAGCTTTACCTCACCTTTATGCGCCTTGATGATATGAGAGACAACTCCAAGACCTATCCCGCTGCCCCTTATTTTATCGTCATATGCTCTGTCAGACCTGTAAAACCTGTCAAACACTTTTTTCTGTTCTTCCTTGCTGATCCCTATCCCCTTATCTTCCACTTCTAAAAACACATTCTCTCGGTCGGACCAGGCTCGAAGATTTGCTCTCTGACTTTGTCCCCGGTATTTCAAAGCATTATCTAGCATATTGAAAAGGGCCCGAGAAATGGCTTCCTTATCGGCTGAAACTTTCGGCATTTGCTTCGGTATCTCTGTTATCAGTATAAATTTCTTCCCGACAACCTGTTTTTGAAAGCGAGAAGCAACATCCCTTGCCAGTTGGGCGATGTCTGTTTTCTCAAAGCGGTATTCTTTCATATCTGCCTCTATTTTGGAGAAATCGAGAATGTTTTCGACCAGCCGGCTCAAGCGATCGGTTTCATCGGTTATGGTTTCATAGTACAGTTGTTTTTTTGTCTCTTCCTTAATCCGACCTCTCTTGAGAAGTTCGGCTAAATAACGGATGGACGTCAAGGGTGTTCTGAAATCATGGGAGACTGTGGAAACAAATTCTGATTTTAACTTAGCTAGTTCAAACTCTTTGGCTGTAATCCTGATAGCTAAAAAGCCTCCCAAAAGTATGGCCATTACGAGCGCTGCCACAAAAAGGATATAAATATTTCTCCTCAGAATATATTTCCTCCCGGCTTCGCTGGGATTGTCTTGGAGGATATTCACGTTCCAGGGTAGGAAGTTTTCCTCAAAGCTTTTTGAAAACGCCAAGGAAGGAGACTGCTTCTCTTGGATCCATATATTTTTTCCGGCCACGACATCCCCAGATTCATCTCTTATCTGGATATGCCAATCTTCTTTTAGAGGAAACCTTTCCAATATTTTCGGCAGAAGATTTGCGGCGAGAAATCTGATGTCGATTTTCATGCCCAATAGTACTTTTTCATCGATGTATGTATAACTGATCATATAGACTTCTTCTTCAATCTCCTGGCAAAAATGGGCAAAAATTCCAGGCAATGTTCTTGGGGCATGATTTTTTTTCTCAATCAAGGGCGCGATCCTTTGAGCAAGATTCTCTAGTGTGTTCATCCGGCCTAGTTTTTGTTCCTCAATCTTCTCCAGCTTCTCCCATTCTTTGATAAGGTTCTCATTATTGTTTGTTTCTCTTATTTCTACGAGGGCAGATTCAATGGTTTTTCTGATTTTATTCCGGTAAAAATAAAAGCGGTCCTTTTTCAACTGCCATTTTGATTTGAAAATGTTGCTGTAGAGTTCAAGGAATGCTTCGACTTCTTCAATTTTTTTACCCATATTGCCGTTGATTGTTCCTATTTGGTATCGAGCTAATAATCCGAAAGGAATTCCATCAGAGCTTATCTCATCAGGATATTTTTTTAAGATCTTTCGGTAAGCTTCCAGTGCTTTCAGGTTTTTTCCGGATTTTATATAGCAACGGCCAATGCAATTCAGTAGTATTGCCCATGAGGCGATATCGGAAGTTTCATTCATTAATTTTTTGTATGATTCTATGGCCAGATGATAATTTTTCGTACGAAATTCGCATGTTCCTGCTCTTTTGAAATGGAAATCGGCTTCTATTTCAATCGGATGTTTACCTGAAAATTCTCCTTCTCCCTGAAGAAAATAAAGCGGTTTAATCAGCGGGAAAGACATTCTGCCTTGTGCGTTGATAATAAAAATCTCATCGGTGATTTCTTCTTCCTCTGCTATCCTCCTGCAGGTTTCTTTAAGGACTATTTCTTGAGATGAAATTTGATCATTCCGGATTGATCTAATTATTCTCTCCTCAGCTTCTGATACAATCGCTCTCACTTGATCAATGAGGAGTTGGGCTGTTCTCGCCTGTTCTTCTTTTATCTCCTTTTCTTTAACCAGCTTTCCCCTTTCGGCTTCACGGATAGCAAGAATGGTAAGGATGACGCTCAAGAGGATTGTCAGTCCAGAGAAAGCTATTATTGCCTTTCTTTTCCAACCCAGCCTTATCTTCACGGACAGTGCATTCCCAGAAAAATCAATGTGGGAAAATCACATGTTCAACGAAATGATGTTTTGCAACGATTTCCCCTTGGAAAAGGTTATACCAGGATAAGAACGAAGTCAAATGATTCAGAGCGGGAAAGATGGACAGTTTGAGATGAACTGCGTAAGCTTGAAAAGTTACTTGGCGTCAGGAATTGGGGGAGAGGAGATGGAGTTTTTTTTGATCTTAAGTACACATACTCTCGACTTAATGGGAAATTTAAATGAGTTTGGATAAGCCTTCTATTTACTGCGGGTCCAGGTTGTTACGAAAGAAAATGGAGTTGTGGCCGTGAGGGGTATCTTGGTTTCCCATCTTTTTTTGTTTTTGAGGAGTCTATAGGTCTCTTGAAAAACAAATTCGTCGTCGATTCTAATTGTCCATTCATCTGAAGTGACTCTAGAAATCTCCATTTCCTCGACGTTATTGCTGCTTACAATATTATGAAAATCACCACAGGCATCCTTAAAAGCCTCGAATGAGTTACGGACATCGATCATTACCCAGCCAGAAGATGTGATGCTACCTCCTTCTATAGCTTCAATATCACAATCTACTCTGATTATCAGGCATATCTCCTTATAATCACAAGCTGGATGGGGTTGATTTTCCAGAAACGTCTGCATACAAGTTGGGGGTACCTCCTCAATTGGATCTAAACAATCAGAAGTGGGGAAATAACAACAAAAGTCTGCGGAGTCAATAAGTGAAAGATTTAAATACTGAAAACCAACTTGACTGTAATTCGCCGGATCTGGATCATTTTCTATTGTTAATTGAAAGTAATATCCTGTCGTTGGCCCGCCTTTGTATTTCTTCACACTCACAGTGACGTTATTCCCATCAAGCTCAGCGTATGGAAATCCATATAGATTAGTACTGTCGTACGGAATTGTAACTGCCCAAGTCTCCTTCACGGGCTTCTTGGCATCGAGAGAATTAATCCCCATAAAAACTAAAGCCGCCATTAATGGGATCACCAAACCCCATCGTTTTGAGTTATTAAACATTTTCTCCTCCTTTTTTTATTATTGTTTTGTTAATTTTGTGTTTTATCTTTGGCATCACCCCCTCTTCAGAAGAAAACTTACACCATCTACAATATCATTATAAAGTTTTATGAATGTCTGTTGGTTAAGGTTGTGTTGTGATTTGGTTGAGAATTGATGTCGTTTTTTTATTTTTTTTATCTCTTTAAAGAGTAGCTACTATGATGAAAACTATAGGAAGATTAAAGGGCCGCGTTAAGCTCTATTGTTGTTTATCGCCACAAACAGAGGGTTCATCAAATGAGCCAGGGCGATGAGCACAACACATCCGATCACGTTAAACCACAGGTAGGGGATCTCGGTGAAAAAATAGCAGGCTAATACAGCCAGCTCTGCGATGAGGGCCGCAATAAAGGTGGCGTTTCCGCCGATATTCTTGAAAAAGAAAGCTATTAAGAAAATTCCTAGAATCGTTCCATAAAAAAGAGAACCCAGAATATTTACAGCTTCGATTAGCGACCCTATACGGTTGGCAAACAGGGCAAAACTGACGGCATAGATCCCCCAGAAAACTGTGGCTAATCTGGATGCGATGAGATAATGCCGATTCGAGGCGTTTTTCTTGAACACACGTTTGTAAATATCTACGATAGTAACTGAGGCCAGGGCATTCAATTCAGCAGAAGTGGAGGACATCGAAGCCGAGAGAATAGACGCAAGAATCAGCCCGACCAGTCCCACCGGTAGGAAGTTTATGACAAAACTTAAAAAGATATAGTTGATATCGTTGGTGTCGGCATTCGGATCAGCTTTTTTAATGAGTGCAGTGGCTTCTTCTTTGATCTTTGACTCCGATTCTCGCGATTTCTGCAGCATTTGGATGGTTTGATCTAAATCCGAATCCGCATGGCTCTTGATGGCGGCCAGCATATCCCTAATATGAGCTTGTTTCTCTTTATGGACGCGCTCATGCCTGGTTTCAAGTTCCTGATAAGCTTGGGAGTAGGTGCTGTTTTTGATATTGGCGGTTTCGACCGAATTGAAAAATATTGGGGGTGTCACGAACTGGTAAAAAACAAAAATCATGGCTCCGGTGTAAAGAATGACGAACTGCATAGGAACCTTAAGAACCCCGTTCGCCAGTAACCCGAAACGACTTTGTGCTATCGAACGTCCGGAGAGATAACGCTGCACCTGCGATTGGTCCGTTCCGAAGTAAGAAAGGGCCAGGAATGCTCCTCCGATCAGGCCAGACCATATGTTGTAACGATCCTTCCAGTCAAAAGCTAAGTTTATGACGTTTAATTTCCCCATTTTACCCGCCACATGGGCGGCATCCAGAAAGGAAATGTCGGACGGCAGTAAGCGAAAAATCATGAAAAACGCTGCTCCCATCCCCACGGTTATGATACCCATCTGCAAGATATGAGTTCTATAGACGGCATCGGTACCGCCGGTGGTGGTGTACAAGATGACAAGGCCGCCAATCATGAAAATTGTGAGACGAATATCCCACCCGAGAAGCACTGAAATGATCAAGGACGGGGCAAAGATAGTGAATCCGCAAGCTAATCCCCGTTGAATGAGAAAGAGAATGCTCCCTAACATGCGGTTTTTCAAATCAAAACGCTTCTCCAAAAATTCATAGGCCGTATAGACTTTTAGTCTGTGGAAATAGGGGACAGCCGTAATGGAGAGGATGACCATGGCGATGGGGAGGCCTAAATAGAACTGCACAAAACGCATACCGTCCATATAGGCCTGTCCCGGGGTGGAAAGAAAGGTAATGGCGCTAGCCTGTGTCGCCATGATAGAAAGCGTGATTGTGTACCATGGCGTCGATTTGTTCGCCAGAATGTAACCATTGATGTCTTTTTTCCCTCGGGTTTTCCAGACACCATAGACGGTGACAAAAATGAGAAAAGAAATCATCAATATCCAGTCAAAGTTGCTCATGGTTTACAATTTTATCGATCTTAAGGCCGAAAATTTATGGCGTTTTCTGCTAGGCCATCAATATTTCCTCATAAAAGGCTTCGTATTGAGGAATGATTTGATCTGCATTGAAAGACTGCGTGGCTCGTCTCCTTGCTTGGTGTTTAAATAACTCATGTTTTTGTGGGTTGCTCAGAAGTTCGATGGATTTTTCCGCCATTTTTTTTATTTCACCCACAGGATACAGATATCCTGTCTCGCCGTGTGTGATGACTTCCGGTAGACCCCCGGTTTCTGTAGCGATCACCGGAACACTGCAGTTCATGGCCTCGAGCGCCGTCAATCCAAAGCTCTCCTGTTCGCTGGGCAAAAGAAAGAGATCGGCGCAAAGGAACAAAGATTCTAAATGATCCTGTTCCCCCTGAAAATACACATCGGCACTGAGTTTCAACTCTTTGACCAATTGCTGGATGAACAGCCGCTCCGGTCCGTCACCGATCAATATGAGTTTTGCCGGGATTTTGGCATGAACCTGCTCGAAAATACGGACAACGTCTCCCACTCTTTTAACCGGACGGAAATTGGAGGCGTGCATAAGGATCTTTTCTCCATGAGGCGCATAGGATTCTCGATTACAATGGATGCGGCTTTGTACCGGTTGAGTGGGGTCGATAAAATTGTAGATTACCCGTATCTCATGCTGAATGTCGAATTCTCGGATGGTACGCTGTTTCAAATAGTTTGAAACTGCAGTGATACCGTCGGATTTCTCGATAGTGAATTTTATGACCCGGTAAAATGATTGATCGGCCCCGACCAGTGTTATATCTGTTCCATGCAGAGTGGTGATGATTTTTATCCCCTGCGAATTCAAAATCTGTTTTGCCAAATAGGCACTGGCGGCGTGGGGGACAGCATAATGGGCATGAATAAGCTCAAGATCATAGGCCTCGACCAGTTCCACTAATTTTGTTGCCAGTCCAAGAGCATACGGCGGATATTTAAACAGCGGATAGCTCGTAATTCCTACCTCATGGATAAAGATATTCTGATGAAAAGAACGCAAGCGAAAGGGGGGAGCATAGCTCACAATGTGGATTTCGTGCCCTTTTTTGGCAAGGCCGATCGCTAATTCCGAAGCCACGACACCGCTGCCGCCGTGTGTCGGGTAACATACTATTCCGACTTTCATGGTAAATGCTTAACCTGAAATATTCATAAGACCATGGATCTTCATGGAATCGTCTCCAGATATTCTGGGTCGAAAAAATCAACAGGATCATTGATTTTTATTACTTCCCGAACCAGAAAAGGCTCGCCATATTTTACGCCGATATATGTACCGTATTGTCTGTCTCGAGTTTCGATTCTGTCCAGGAATTCAGGTCTGCTGAGCAGAGTTTCATCATCTCCGAATTCTGCCTTATCCTGATGGTGAAATTGCGATTTGTAGGAGAGAATAGATTTCATCTTTTGTGCGTGAAAATCCGAGATGTCAACAATAAAAGACGGATTGAACTCGAAGCATGTCTGGTAGTAAATGACTTTGTACGGCTTATAGGGCTTCTGATCCGGTTTCAGTTTTTTTAGTCCGGAGAGGTAGGCAGCTTCACGAACGAGATGAGACGCTTTTTCGTGGTCAGGATGGCGGGAGACCCAGTAGGGAGTGAAAATGATTCTAGGTTTATAAGTGCGGATCTCCTTTATAATTTTAATCTTATTCTCCCATGTGACTTCAATCCGACCGTCTGGGATATCCAGCATCTTGTGAGAAGCTAGACCCATAATTTTAGCGGATTGTGCAAACTCTTGAGATCGGATTTCGGCACTGCCCCGGGTCGCCATCTCTCCCCGGGTTAGCGTAATGACCCCGGTTTTATACCCTGAGGCTCCCAATTTTATGATCGTGCCACTGCAGGCCAACTCCACATCGTCTGCGTGAGATCCGAAAGCTAATGCATCGAGTTTCACTTCAATCTCCAGTTTGGGTATTTACATCTTTTATAATTTAAAAAGCTGATGATCATGATGTTTTATATCAACAGCTTGGTAAAGTCTGTCCATAAATGCAAAGCCATATTTTATAAGAAATGGGGTGATGTTGAATACCCTTTCCTGTAAGCGCTGATTTGGGTAAAGACTACTTTTCGCTAGGTGGATTCGCTGCGTTATGATGGTGTTCTGTTTTTTGGAAGCCTTGAGAATCTTCTTTTCCAGAAGGTTAATTTGGTGATGGATTTTCCTAATAATAAGATCGACTGATTTTTCCAGCGTAGGTTCAAAAGCCAACGTTTCCTGCTTGATGTCTGTCAAATCCTTGTCAAGATGAGATGCTGTGGTCTGAAAAGCTTTATCAAGAGATTTAGGGATTTTTTCTTTAGCGATTTCATTAATTTTGGCATCCGCGTTCCGCCATATATCCTGAACTTTCAGGCTGTAAGTTTTTAAGACTTTGTCCACATTTTTTTCGATAATGGTGAGACTTTTCCTCGGATAGATAATCGGCATTGGTAAACTGAATCTTTCGTAAACCTCTTTCATCTGTGCAAAGTAGGCTACTTCACTCAGTCCCCCCACATAGGCGACGGTCGGCAAAACCGTGTCCTGATACAGGGGACGCAGCAGGACATTAGGGCTGAATTTATGAGGCTGCTTCTCCAAAAGTTGGAGAAGTTCATCTTTCTTAAACGTTTGTGGCTTACCTTTTATGCTGTAATCGTCATCCCTGAATTGGATGCTGTCTCTTTCGTCCTCCACCAGAAATAAATTCAATATCCCCTCATGTAGTTGAATTTGTGTTCTGTAGTTTTTTTGTGTCAATTTTCGTGAAGTTTCCACGGCACACTGTGTTGAGGGTGAGTTTTGGGCGATCTCGGTATAAAAAACATCTTTCCCCAGGTCCTTTAAGTCAGGATGCCCGGCATCAATGAATATAAGACCATAGGACTTGAACAATCGTGTCATCCACTGTGCAAAAGCTTCAACAAACGATCGGCCGGGCTGATAGGCCGTGCCCAATTGCGATAGGATTTCCGGTTTGAATTCGGAATCACGGGTAAGATCATTAAGTTGTTTAATACAATTCGAAATTTCCGCTGAGAGTACGATTTTCGAAACCGGTTTTTTGAGGTTGGATAAATGCCCCTGGTATTGAATGTCTTCAATCTGGTTTTCTTTGTCTAGTAGGGTAATGTGATTTATCTCTTCAAAGTCGTGATCATCCGAAGCCAACCAAAAGACCGGCACAAAGCACCCCAGGATGTTTTGGTTGAGGGATTCGGTGAGCTTGATTGTTGTCAGCGCTTTGAAGATGGTGTAGAGGGGACCTGAGAATAGTCCGACCTGCTGCCCAGTTACGACTGCACAGGCCTTATCTTGAATAAACTTTTTGATATTCCCGATAGTTTGAGCTCCACATCCGTAGCTTAGATTTAACTCTTTTAATATGGCGGCCAATTGTTCCCGCGGAAGGTCGCGTGATCTGACTTTCTCGGTTTGCAGGGAGTATGCGGTTTGATCGCGAAAATTACCTGTAAAAAATTCACTGACCTTGTCGTACTCATAGAAATAGTCATATACGAGAGATGATATGTTGGGCAGCTTATTTGTCGGTATTACCATCGGGGACTATTCAAATACAATGGATATCGGGAACATAGCCTGAATCTCTGTCGTCCTCTAATCAAAAGCTTTGGTAAAAAGATAGAAAAGCACTATGATCAGGGCCAGATTCAGCAAGACCACCGTGTACAGCCGGTTCCATGAAGATAAGATGGGCGGCTTTTCCTGATCTATTTCCTTGTTCTCAATTCGTTCGTTTTTCATCGGCATCTCCTGACGAAATCAAGTTAGCGAAAAGGCGATACGCACCCGGAACACCCGCCGGTAGTTGCCGGAACCAGGAATATCCTGTATAGATAAAAATGCCTTTCCCATAGCGTGCGTACAACAAACCTCCTTTTTTATCCGACTCATTGGTGTCGGAGGATGTAAGAATTGGTTCATATCTTTCGTCCCATCCCGTAGCAAAGTATAAACCTCTTTCTTGTACCCAGCCATCAAAATCTTTTTGTGTGATTTTGTTGGGAAAATTTAAGAGAGGATGTTGTGGGTTGAGGAATGCGACCGGAGCAGTTTCTTCGCTCACCCGATCCCGCCCGATAGTAAAAGGATAAGGACCAATGTTTTCAGTCTGTAATCCGCGAGACACATTGTATTGGACGATGAAGGTCCCGCCGTCCTTGACGTACTGAAGAAATCGCGGATAGGTATTTTTAAGACGTTCCCTGGTGTTGTAGGCTCTTATACCAGCTATGATGGCATCGAATTGGTCAAGATCTGCTCTTTCCAGCATATCATCATCAAGCAGTGTCACCTCGTAGCCGAGATTAAGCAAACTATCCGCGACTTCGTCACCGGAGCCCATGATATAACCGAGTTTAGTTCCCGCATGCTTAATATCCATTTTGATGGCCTTTACGCGGCTTTCGGGGAAATACACCTGCCTTTTGATGTGGGGATGGGAAATTTCCACTATATCTCGGTCAAACTTTTCCCCGTTTATCTCTGCTACGGCGGTCAAGATGGCTTCATCTGAATTCTTAGGCGGAGTGACTTTAAACGTGACCTTCGTTTCTTCATATTTGTTGGCCAAGACAAATGGAATGCTTTCCGGGGTGACACGCCACTGTACAGGTGCCGCGAGGCGGATTGTACCTACTATATTCGGAGAGTGACTTTTTAATTTCACCCGAAGTTCCTGGGGATCATCCTTGGTGAAAATTTTAACTTTGTCTTCTATTTGAACTGTAACCCTAGGTCTGATTTCAAAAGGCCTGTATCGTTCACCAGCAACTCTATCCGTCCATCGATAAAGCAGTGGAACAGAGTACTCTAAAAGATTGCTGTCGGTGCTTAATTTGATATTCACACGGATCGAAAGCGGATTTTCATCCAATCCGATAAGGTTTTGTTCCCGGATGGAAAACATTGCTTTTTTTGGGGGGGATTTTAGCCAGTAGGGTTGTGAAATCGGAAAATCCTTGGGAATTCGAATGGTTTTCACAAAAGTTTGAGGGTTGTTGTTTTTGAGAAGGATGTTTAAGTCAGAATCAGAAGCAAGTTCATAAAAATCTATTTCTTGAATTCTGAAGGAGTATTCCGACCGATTGACGATTGTGGTTTGTATCTTAATCTCATCGCCGGGAGCGGCAGCAAAATCAGGTGAAACTGCCTCAATCCAGAGTCCTGCACAAGACTGGATGACCCGCAGAAGTTCTTCTTTTTTGATCTTGACCCAATATGTCTCATCTAACTCGGTCAGTTTAGTATAGACAGCCAGCAGGCTTGGGAGGGATTTTGATGGGTATTGAGGATCAAAAGTGTCTATAATCTTAGCCAGCATGCGTTCAACCTTTTGGCCACCGGGGACTCGCTGCCAGGATGTATCGATTCCGTCGAAGAGATCCGTGGTCGTAGGGGTACCCTCTATGAGTTGGTAGTAGTCGTAGCGGGCTCCCCGTCGACCGGCCGCGCCGAATCCCTGACTTTTGTGCATGGACCTGCTTTCCGCACCGATTTCCGAGTATGATTTGCCAAGCAGAGGATTGTACTCGCCGGTGTTAATCGTTAGGGCATCGGCCATCTCTTGCTGACCGCGCCGCCATCTGTTCCAGAATAATCTCTGGGCCTGCCAGGCCTGTACATACTGCAATTGTTCTGGAAATTTATTAGAATCTGCGGCCGCACGAAAAGCTTCCTTGGTCAGCTTGCCGGAGGCCGCGTGGTGGCCATGGCCGCTGTAGCCCTCGGCAAGAGAACGGGCGATGATCACATCCGGACGGAAGATTCGAATGACCCAGACTATGTCGGCCAGGATGGCTTCTTTTCCCCAAAGAGATAAGGTTTCCTCAGGTGTTTTGGAGTAACCGAAATCGATGGCGCGCGTAAAAAATTGTTCGGCGCTGTCGTTGCGGCGGGCGGCCATGAGCTCTTGGGTTCGGATGATCCCGATTTCAGCCCCTTTTTCAGGGCCGATCAGGTTTTGGCCCCCGTCACCACGCGTAAGGGACAAATACGCTGTGCGATATTTTCGGCCTATTGAAAAATAGGCCAAGGCCGATGTGTTTTCATCATCTGGATGAGCTTCGATGTAAATAACACTGCCGAGAACATTGAGTTTATGAAGAGCAATCTGCAATTCTGCAGCATTGAGGGGTTCAATCTGGGGAGGGATCGCATTCAAGTTTAGAAATAACGTACATACAAAGAGGATAGCAATATACTTTTTCAATTTTCCATCCATTTCAGGCTAGATAAAATTAAGGTGCTTAATTGCATATTATTGAATGTCTAATCCTAACTAATGAGAACGAGATTTGATCTTATTAAAAGAAAATAAATACAATAACGAAAGTTCGTAAAAGAATCTTGAGCTCAGATTTTGTTTATTCTTTGGGCAGCTCGATTTTAAACGGCACCTTTAATTTTTCCCAGTAGAGGAAGGCGGTTGCGGATGTTCCCGCCAGACTGTCAAATCCGAATATCAGCCACTCTTGGTGTGGAGCCTCTACAGGAGTCACGGTTACCCGGAGGGCATCTTCTTCCTGCTTATAGGAGAAGCTTCCCCAGGCGGAGTTGTTCTTGCTGAAGATGATGATCCAGTCGTTTTTTGAAGGGATCATATGAATGCCGTATTTGCCCGCCGGCAGTTTATTCCCCTCAATAAGGACGTCCTTGCTGAATTCAATAGTCGTGTTTTCGTTAGCGCCGGTCCGCCATGGAAAGGGTTTATTATTTGAATATTTATTTCCGGGTGCCATGCCGTAAGGCACGAGTTCGCCCCAGATTTTTCTGCCTTTGACCCCCGGCCTGCAGTATTCGATGGTGATATCTGTGTCAATTCCCAGTCTTTGTGTAACGCTGGCTTTCAGACTTGCTCGGACTTTATTTCTTTGGGCGAAAGTGGTTGAAGGCAGAATCAGGAGAAAGGATAAGATCAGGAAAAAACTGATCATGCTAAGTCGTTTCATTGTTCCCTCCATTTTAATGCCAAAGCTAATTTAAAAGTTTTGTTAAAAGCAGGTTAGTTATTACTATAATTTACTTAGAATGTCAATCATTTGTACTCGTTGTTCTCGTTCAGACACATTAGTGACACTTTAGAAGAGAAATTCCTCGATCTCTTGAAGGATGCTGACCTGGGTATTCCTGAGGTTGAGGTTGTGAGGAAGAGGACTCCGAGGCTGTGACACTAACCCCTTAATAACCTCGCTAATAAAATGCTCTATTTTCAAAATAATGAATAGGGATTTAACAGTAAATATTTGCCTTAAGTTATTGATGATAAAGAAGATATAATGCCGAAGAGGGGACTCGAACCCCTACGAGCGAATTATGCTCACTAGCCCCTCAAGCTAGCGTGTCTACCAATTCCACCACTTCGGCATCAGAGCTGCGAAACCGGCCTCAAAAAATGCCTTTAGACAAAGACTGCCTTCTCAAAATAATTGTTATTTTTCCTCTTGTTCTGTGCTTTTCTTCTCTTCTTCCTGTTTTTTTTGCTGATCTGGAGCTTTTTGTTCCTCTCCTTTCTTCTTCTCGCTTTCTGTGACTGCTGCAGGTTGTTTACTTTCGGTTTCTGTAACTGCTGGAGGTTCTTCCCCTTTTACTACGGATTTGGCTCCTTTAGCAGAAAGAATCCAAAGCCCTATGGAGGTAAACATAAAAAGAACAGCACAAATCGTTGTGACTTTTGACAGAATATTCGTCGTGCCGCGGGGTCCAAAAATCGATTGACTTCCACCTCCGCCAAATGTACCTGCCAGATCGGCTGATTTGCCTGATTGGAGCAGAACAACAATAATGAGGATAAAACAAACAACAATATGAATTAAAGTAATTAATGTAGACATTTTTCCTTATATGCTTTTAATGCTTCCTTTATAATTTCAATAAATGATTCAGCTTTAAGTGATGCTCCTCCGACCAAAGCTCCATCTATATCTTTTTCTCTTAATAATGAAAAAGCATTGGCCGGTTTAACAGAACCGCCGTAGAGGATTATAGCACAGAAACCGGTCTCGTTTCCATATTTTTCTGACAGTTTATTTCTTATAAAGTTGTGAACTTCCTGGGCTTGAGATGGAGCAGCGGTTAGGCCTGTTCCTATTGCCCATAGGGGCTCATAGGCTATTACTATCCGGCTGACCTCTTTTCTATTGAAGTTTCTTAATCCCTCTGTTATTTGAGTCTCGACTTTCCTTATCGTTTCTCCTTTTTTCTTCTCTCCCAATGACTCCCCGATACACATGATTGGCACAAGTTTATGAAATAGGGCTGATTTGATCTTTTTGTTTACTGTTTCGTTTGTTTCGCCAAAATACTGGCGTCTTTCTGAATGGCCTATAACTACATAAGTACAACCTGCGTCTTTTAGCATGGTAGGGGAAATCTCTCCTGTAAAAGCACCGCTGTCTTCCCAAAAGAGATTTTGTGCACCAATATGAATGGAGCTTCCCTGAAGTACTTTTTTTGTTGCGTATAATGCTGTAAAAGGAGGGATGATTACTATTTCAGCTTCAGTCATGTCCCTACTTTTTTCTAGAACTGTTTTGACCAGTTCAGATGCTTCGGAAATAGTCATATTCATCTTCCAATTCCCAGCGATGAATGGTTTTCTGATATTGAATGCCATTTTATTTCTCCCTTAAAACTTCAATGCCTGGAAGAGTCTCATTAGCGATGAATTCTAAAGATGCCCCTCCTCCAGTTGAAATGTGGGAAATGTTTTTATCCAATCCTGCTTTATACACAGCTGCAGATGACTCGCCACCGCCGATTATAGAAAGGGCATTAGAATTTGCGATTGCCCTGGCGATTTTATTGGTTCCTTTTGAGAATTTGTCGATTTCGAATACACCTAAAGGGCCGTTCCAAAAAATGGTTTTTGCCTCAGAGATTATTTTTGAGTATTTATCCACTGTTTTTGGTCCTATGTCGACTGCCATGAAGTCCTTAGGGATTGGAAAATCTTCTATTGTTAGGCTTCTTGATCTGGGTTCTAATTTAGCTGCTATGATATGGTCTAAAGGAAAATGAATTTGAACACTTTTTTCCCTAGCCTCTTTTAAAAGCAAGAGTGCCAGTTCTTCTTTGTCTTCTTCGATGAGAGAGCGGCCGACATCGAATCCCTGGGCAGCTAGAAAAGTGTATGCCATTGCTCCGCCTATGAGGATATTATCCGCTTTATTCAGTAGGTTTTGAATGACAGGTATTTTGTCCGATACTTTAGCCCCTCCAAGAATTATTGTATAAGGTTTTTCGGGAGAATAAATCAGTTTACTCAGATACTTAATTTCTCTGTTTAGTTGAAACCCCCCTGCTGATTTTTTTACATATTGAGTGATGGCGATGATAGAAGCATGGATCCTGTGGCAGGTGCTGAATGCGTCATTGACATAGAAATCTACATGTTTGGCCAATTTCTGTGCAAAGTATGTGTCATTGCGGCTCTCTTCTGGATAGAACCTAAGGTTTTCAAGAAGAAGAGCCTGACCATTCTTAAGTAACATTTTTAATTTATCGACTCTCTCTCCGATAACATCATCGGCAAAGGTAATTTCTTTAGAGGTCAACTCTGACAGCCTTTTTAACACAGGTTTCAGGCTTAATTCTGGGATGAATTTCCCTTTGGGGCGTCCTAAATGCGAGCCAATTATGACTTTAGCGTCTTTATTAAGCAGATAATTCAGAGTTGGCAAAACAGTCCTTATACGGTTGTCATCTGTAATTTTGCCTTCTTGTGTAATAGGGACATTAAAATCCACGCGTAAAAAAACAGTCTTTCCCCTGAGCTTCAAATCTTTTGGAGAAAGCATGATTCTCACCGTGAGATAAATCTGGCGAGGTCAATGAGACGGCATGAATAACCCCATTCATTGTCGTACCATGCAAGCACTTTTACCAGGTTATTATCTATCACTCTGGTGAAAGGGCCGTCAACAATAGAAGAATAGGGGCTTGCCATGTAATCGACAGAAACAAGAGGCTCTTCTGTATAGTGAAGTATTCCCTTTAGTTTTCCCTCAGAGGCTTCCTTAAAGGCCGCATTAATCTCATCTGGAGTGCTGTTTTTCTTTAAAACGGCTACAAGGTCAACGAGAGAGACATTTGGAGTAGGTACTCTAATAGCTATTCCATCAATTTTTCCATAGAGTTCAGGGATAACAATTCCTGTAGCTTTCGCCGCTCCGGTTGTTGTAGGAATTTGGGATATGGCTGCTGATCGTGCTCTCCGAAGATCTTTGTGCGGGGAATCGAGAATCTTCTGGTCACTTGTGTAAGAATGAATCGTTGTCATGAAGGCCTTTTCAATGCCGAACTTCTGATGAAGGACTTTTGTTGGGGGGGCCAAACAGTTGGTAGTGCATGAGGCATTGGAAATTATGTAATGTTTATCTGGATCATAGGACTCCTCATTTACTCCAAGAACAATAGTTATATCTGGTTCTGTAGCTGGAGCAGATATGATAACTTTATCAGCACCTCCTCTTTCAATATGCTTGATAGCATCTTGTCTTTTCCTGAACAAGCCGGTCGATTCGATTACAATGGAAACACCCAACTCTTTCCATGGGAGATTGCCGGGATCTTTCTCAGAGAGTACTTTTACTTTTTTATTATTGACTATTATTGCATCTTCTGAGAATGTAATGTTTGCATCTAGCACTCCGAGTACTGAATCATATTTCAATAGATGAGCCAAAGTTTTTGCATCTGTGATGTCATTGACAGCAACTATTTCAATATTAGGATCTTGATATGAAGCGCGAAATATGTTTCTGCCAATCCGGCCAAAGCCATTAATTCCGATTTTAAGATTCATATAAAACCTCCACTTTTGTTTATTTTTCTTTAGTAACATAAATATCTGTCTAAATCAATTTATATTAAGATAAAAAGGAGGGTTTTTATATTTTACTTCCATAACATTAAATTCTTATTTACAATATACACATTTAACAAGGAGACATTGATTGATGGATGTTTTTGCCACCAATTTCAAGACAGTCGATTGGATAATAGTGTCAATCTACATCTGCATTCCTGTCGTAATCGGTATTATTGTCAGAAAATATATTCGTCAGTTGAGTGATTTTTTAGTTGCCGGTCGTTCATTAAGATTGTTTATTGCTATTGCCACTCTGACCGGAACAGAGCTGGGTCTTGTCACAGTCATGTACAATTCGGAGTTAGGATTCATACACGGTTTTTCCGCATTTCATGTGGGGATAATCGAGACTGCCTGCATTCTAGCTATAGGTTTGACAGGATTCATAGTCTATAAACTGCGCCAATTGAAGATCATGACGATTCCGGAGTTCTATGAAATGCGTTTTGGAAGAAATGTACGTATCATCGGAGGAATCATATTAGCTCTGGGAGGGATCCTTAACATGGGACTCTTTCTTCAGGCAGGTGCGCGTTTTATGATGGGTGTAACCGGTTACATCAACCCTGCTGGTTTGAAACTTTTCATGTCAGGCATGTTGATCATGGTGCTAGTCTATACAGTTCTGGGAGGCATGGTTTCTGTAGTACTGAATGATTTCATACAGTTTATCGTATTATCGATAGGAATGATCATTGGTTCTTATTTCGCGATAGTAAAGATTGGCTGGGGGAACCTGTTCAAGACACCAAATACAATGGATGGTGCATCATGGTTTAATCCTGTTGCCGAGGGCTCTGGTTTCGGAATGATTTATGTCATTTTCATGGTAGTACTAACTTTTTCTGCAGGTGCATTATGGCAGTCTGGAACACTACGTGCGCTGTCGGCAAAAACACCAAAAATCGCTAAACAGCTCTATACGTGGAGTTCGATCTCTTATTTAGCCCGCCGTGTCATTCCTATGCTGTGGGGAATATGCGCCTTCATCTTTGTCTCGCAAAGTCCAAAACTCCTGGAGGCATTTCAGGGGCCTAATGCATTAAATAGTCAATTTGGCATGCCTATCTTTATTGCCAAAGTGTTGCCGAGCGGCTTTCTTGGCATTATGGCTGCTGGGATGTTCGCTGCATTTATGTCAACACACGATAGTTACCTGCTTAGTTGGAGCTCTGTAATCACACAGGATATTGTGGCCCCTCTAAAAAAGGATCGACTCTCGGATAAAGCACGCCTTCTAATTACAAGGATTTGTATCGTAAGTATTGGTTTATTCCTGCTTATTTGGGGGCTTTGGTTTGAAGCTCCAGTATCTCTTTGGAATTATATGGCTGTGACAGGTACGATTTATCTGGCAGGAGCATTCACTGTAGTAACGGCCGGGTTATACTGGAAAAAAGCTAGTAAAACCGGTGCAACCATTGCCCTGTACGCTGGATTATTAGCTATCTTGGGAATTGGTCCCTGGACGCGTGGAGATAATGTTCCTTTTTACTTTACAGATAAATTCATTGGACTCATGACTTTTATCATCGCTATCTCAGGTATGGTTATCGGGTCTCTTCTTTTTCCGGATAAACAAAAACAAAAGGAGATAGAAGCATGAATTGGCAGCAGTTATGGAAGTTTGTTTTGATTTTTACCCTTTCTGCATATTCAGTCCTTGTAATTATTGTCATTTTTGGAGGTCTGAAAAACGTTGTGGATATGCTTAAAGACCTTAAAAAACCCGTCGATCCTAAATAGGATGTAAGTGAGCTAGAGATAGTAATGACCAATAAATATCAAAAAAAAATCGAGGAATATAAGACTACTTCTGAGAAAGAGACATTCCTTTTAGCCGAAAAATTAGCAGGAAATTTTAAAGGTAAAGAGGTTGTCTTTTTATTTGGGGAACTTGGGTCAGGAAAAACGGTTTTTGCCAAAGGAATTGCTTCTGGCCTTGCGCTTGAAGATGTGCATCAAGTCTGCAGCCCTTCTTATACTCTAGTTAACATTTATAAAGCAAAATATATTATTTTTCATATTGACCTTTACCGGCTCGGAAAAAATTCAGAGATTTTGGATTTGGGCTGGGAAGATTATTTAGATCAGGGTGTTATCATCGTAGAATGGGCAGAAAAGCTGAAGTTCGATTTGGATGCTATTCAAGTAAAGATAGATATTATAGATAATAATCTACGAACTATCAGAATTTGTAAATAGCTTTTTGGATCTATGAAATTTTAGCTGATAGTTTATATTCTAAGGTTTATAGAATAAAGTAATTGCTTTGTTGCCATGCTGATGTCTTTGGCGCCGAGAATAGCTGAGATAACAGCGATGCCGTCTGCTCCTGAATCAATCACTTTGGCAGCATTACTTCTGTTTATCCCACCGATTGCCAGGATTGGAATATTTACTTTATTTCTTATGGTTTGTAGACCATCTAACCCGAGGAGAGGCCTTAGATTATCTTTAGATGATGTTGGAAAAATTGGCCCAACCCCCAGATAATCGGCCCCTTCATATTCAGCTTTTACTGCCTCCTTTTCAGTGTTTACACTGATTCCGATCAACTTGTTTTCGCCAAGGATTTTTCTGGCAAAAGGGAGGGGTATATCTTCTTGGCCCAGATGAACGCCGTCAGCATCACATGATAAAACAATATCGATTCTATCATTAATTATGAAAGGAAGATTTCTGGATTTCATGAGATCTAATGTTTTGAGAGCTAATTTGAGAAATTCCCTCGTTTTTAATTTTTTCGCTCTCAACTGGACGATTGTTACCCCCGCCTTTAGAGCTTCATTCATCTTGGGAATAAGGCATGTTTTTCTCACTGCTTCTTGATCTGCTATCAGACAGAGTTTCCAGTTTATTGATTTCATGAAATTTGTTTTGGTGGTCAATGATCTTCTCTCTGCTGGCAGTGTGCAGTTCTTAATTATCAAGCATTAATAAACAATTATCAATGAAAATAATTGTTCGTGAGTTTCCTCTATTTTTTCTAATATTTTGTTTAAGGGAAAGGTGTGCTGACTGCAGACTGATTTTTTAATTTCTTACTGCTGACTGCAGAATGCAAACTGGTTTTTTGATCTGTGGAATTGAAATTGTGAGGGGGATTATGTATATATATAGTCAAAGCAAATTAGAAGAGGAGATATTTGTATGAATACGGTGTCTAAGATTTTTCAGTTTATTTTAAATAACATCTATCTGCGTTTTCTGTTTATTCTACTGGTAAGTTTTATAATTGCTTTTTTATCCAGGTTAATTGTGAAAAAAGTGTTGAAGCCTCTTGTACAGAAAACCAAGACAAAAATTGACGATTTAATCATTAAAAACCTTTCTTCAATAATCTTTTATATTGTCATTGTTCTCGGCTTCAAAATTGGCGTTCAGCATTTTGAATTCAAGACTACTATTTTTAACAGTTTGATAGACAACATCTTAATTTTCATAATATGTATCCTGATGATAAGGATTATAAATGATTTTTCTCGGCATTGGCTTATGGAATGGGCATATAAAACAGAGTCGACCGCCGATGACAGGTTGATTCCAATTGTGGTAAAAATAATAAAGGTCATTGTCATTGTGTTAGCTGTTATTTTTGCTTGTGATGCGTGGAAAATTGACATAAGTCCTCTACTTGCCACTGCCGGGATTGCAGGAATTGCGCTTAGTTTGGCTGTTAAGGATTCTTTAAACAATATTATTGGGGGAATTCAGCTTGTTTTGGATAAGACTTTTAAAGTGGGAGATAAAGTACAGCTTGAGTCGGGAGAAATGGGAGTTATCCTGGATATTGGATTGAGAAGTACTAAATTAAAGACTTATGACAATGAAATGATCTATATTCCTAACGGGTATTTGGCAAACGCTAAGATTAAAAATTACACAATGCCAGATTTATCAATCCGGGTGAATGTTAATTTTTGCGTTGAATATGGCTTAGATACCGAGAAAGTCAGAAAAGTTGTTTTAAACGCAGTAAAAAGCATTGATAGTGTTCTTGAAGAACCTGCTCCTCAAGTTCAATTCTTGAAGATGTCAGATTTTTCCTTGGATTTTATTGCAAGGGCTTGGGTAAAAAATTATGGTGACGCTTATTCCACGAAGCTCAGAATGACCGATGAGATCTATAGTGCTTTAAGTAAAGCAAATATTGGCATTCCTTTTCCTACTCAAACAATCCTAACAAAACCAACTGATTGAGGAGGGGACTATGATTAATCTGGCTAAAGAAAAAATATGTGAAGTTAAAGATTTCCCAAAACCAGGAATTGGGTTCAAAGATATTACTCCTTTATTGCAGGATGCGAATTGTTTCAATTTTGTGATTGACAGTCTTGCCTCTCGTGTAAAAGAGAAGAAAAGTGAGGTGATTGTAGGAATTGAATCCAGGGGGTTTATTTTTGCAGCTCCAGTTGCATATCAATTAGGCTTAGGGTTTGTGGTTATCAGGAAAAAAGGTAAACTGCCCCGGAAGACTGTTTGTGTAAAAGCACCAAACGAATATGGAGTTGAATATTTTGAAATGCACACCGATAGCATTCTTCCCGGGCAGAAAGTCTTCATCATAGATGACCTGATTGCAACGGGTTCGTCTTCTGTAAGCGCCATCGAGCTGGTAAAAAAAATAGGAGGAAAGGTAGTCGGTTTTGCTTCTGTAGTTGAGCTGTCATTTTTAAACGGTGTAGAATTTATAAGAAGAGCTCACCCGGATGTCGATATTTTCTCTTTAATTCAATTTAAAAAATAGAACCAAGTATGAAAGACTGGATAAACCGTTTCTTTGCTCTTGAAGAGAATAACACATCGCTTCGTAGAGAGATGGTGGGGGGACTTACTACTTTTATGACCATGTCTTATATTATATTTGTCCAGCCTGCGATTCTTTCTGCAGCCGGAATGGACGGAGGTGCTGTAATGTTTGCCACCTGCGTTTCAAGTGCGCTGGCAACGCTTTTGATGGGATTGTTGGCTAAATATCCCATAGCTCTGGCACCGGCTATGGGCCATAATGTCTTTTTTGCGGTTATTGTATGCGGTACCATGGGTTATTCCTGGCAGATAGCCCTTGGAGCGGTTTTTATATCAGGCATGATTTTTATTGTCCTATCTGTTATTGGAGTTTGGGAAGGTTTTGTGGCTTCTGTTCCAGACTCTCTAAAACATGCTATTCCAGTGGGGATAGGACTTTTAATTGCCTTAGTCGGGCTTGAATATGGAGGAATAGTTATAGATGCTTCGGGTTCGCTTGTGGGGATTGGAAAACTTGCCAGCAAGCCAGTTGTTCTTGTTTTATTTGGAGTGGTTTTTATATCTGTTTTGATGGCCTTGAAGATTCGAGGAGCTATTTTTTGGGGAGTTTTGGCTACAGGTGTTTTAGGTATTCCTTTAGGTGTGGTTAAATACCAGGGAATTGTTGCTGTGCCTCCCAGTATTATGCCGACTCTTTTTAAGCTTGATATTTTAGGTGCATTCAAGATAGGCCTCATTACTGTAGTTTTTGTATTCTTCTTTATGGATCTTTTTGACACAGTAGGTACTCTGATAGGAATTGGAGGTAAAGCAGGTTTTCTTAAGAAAGGAAAACTTCCAAGAGCTAACAAGGCAATGTTTTCCGATGCAGTAGGTACTGTAGGAGGGGCTCTTTTAGGAACATCCACAGTCACCAGTTATATCGAGAGTGCCGCAGGAATAGAACAAGGTGCAAGAACAGGATTGGCCAATATTTTTACATCCTTGCTCTTTTTACTGGCACTTTTTTTCAATCCACTGGCCAGAATGATCGGTGGAGAATGTATTTATAATGGTATGACACTTCGACCAGTAGTCGCTCCTCCCTTGATTATTGTTGGTTTTTTAATGATGAAAAGCGTGACATTCATAGACTGGGATGATTTAACAGAAGCAATCCCTGCCTTTTTGACTATAATTATCATGCCTCTTACGATTAGTATCACCGAAGGAATAGCTTTTGGGTTTATATCCTACTCCATTTTGAAACTTGTCACCGGACAAGGAAAGAATGTCCACTGGGTTATTTATCTTTTTTCGGTTTTGTTTATTATCCGCTACATCATTTCCTGAATTATTATTAGGTAAAGAAACAGGATCGCTCCTGTCTCTTCCCTGTTCCAACCCATCGTGCCCTATTAAGGCAATAGGCTGACGACAAAACCCTTCGCAAAACGACATGTCAAAATAAAGGGTGGTAGACAGTGGCCTTTGGTAACGGATATTTCCTGAAAAACTCCCAGAACTGATCAAGCGTTATCGATTTCCGTTGACTCCTCCGGTTTATCCATTTAAAGAAGATTTCAGCCGCTCTTCGACGAAAGAATGCCACATATTGAGTGTTAAAGGATACTCCATAATACCGTACATGACCTCGCACCTTAACCCCGTACTGTATCCAGAGATCTTTGAGTCGCGCCTGATCCCGATTATGTTTGATCCACTTCTTGAGTTTCTTTAATTTAGATCGACATCGTTTACCACTCGTCTTGACCTTGACTATTCCATATCCTCTTCTAGACTGCCCCAAATAGAATGTAAACCCCAAAAAATCAAATGTCCCTTGTTTATGTCCTGATCTGTATTTCCCTTTACTGAAAGGAATGATCTTCGTCTTCTCCTCATTTAGGCTAAGCGCAAATCTCTCCAACCTCTTGATCAACGCTCTTTTTATCTTTTCGGCATCACTTCGATATTGACAGCATATAACCATGTCATCACAATAACGATATAGTTCCACAGCTCCCCTGACATGTTTCTTCACTACGTCCTGAAACCAACTGTCAATCGTATAATGTGCGTATACATTAGCCAATATGGGACTCACTATACTTCCCTGTGGGCTTCCTTCTTCTGTAACTTTAAGTTCCCCTTTACTGAGCACCCCGGCCTTGAGCATCCGCACAATGTATCTGATCAGCTTCTTATCCTTGATTTTAAGCTCCAGCATCTCAACTAATCTCTTGTGATTCAGACTGCCAAAGAAGTCCTTGATGTCTATATCGATAACAACCTCACATCTGTTCCGGAATAGATAATCCCTTACCGCTCTGATAGCCGTATGACAGCTTCTCTCTGGCCGGAATCCATATGAACAATCCCTAAATATCGGTTCATATATCGCCGTCAGTATCTTATTCATCATCAACTGGACTATCTTATCCTCAAAATTACTGATTCCAAGCGACCGGAAGGCTCGCCTGATTCCCTCTTTGGGAATAAGCACTTCTCTCACCGGCCCCGGCCGGTAGGCCATCCTCTTCATCCTGGCTATCAACCTTCTTATGTTTTCCCTCAAATGTCTACCATATTCCTCCTTTGTCTGACTATCTACTCCAACAGCCTTCTTACCATCCAGCTCGTTGAAGCAGCCGATGAGCGACTCCTCATTAAAATGTGGCATAAGCCAGTTGAACTCAGCCTGAGGGTCTTCACCAGACCGTTGCGCTATCCTTTTCAGTTTCGTTGCCGTTGCCTCTTCAGGCTTTGTCTTACCTGTCAACGTTTCTCCTCCAAGGACGATTTCACCATGGGCCCTTCCCTCCACGGTCGTTACTCGCTTCACAGGTACTATGGACCCGCTGACTTCCTTATCACCATCTCGGCTTCCTCACTTGTACGTTTGTCCACCAATACTTTCCTCACGAAAGAGCGATAAGAAGATCCCACGTTCACTTAGCCACCTTCAAGACATGCCATGCTCTCAGACCCCGGGAGTGCCCGCTGAAACAGCCCTCTTCGTCCCAGCGAATCTTGTCTTCCATGTTTATGAGCATGTCGACCACTCCAATATGCATATTTCGGGGCTCAATCACTTCAACCTCACGGCTTACGGCCTGCCTCTCTCTCTGTCTACGCTTAACCCATGTCGTTACCTCCATGAGCCCAAGACTCGATGTCGGGTGCGGTGGGCTCTACACTTACCATCGAGGACTTTCACCTCTGATCACTAAGCGCTTCGTGGCGCACCATAAAAATTGCTGATAGAATTATTATAATATCAACTAGTGTCTTGTCTCATAAATAACTTGATTATATTGCCTTCTTATGTTATCATGAGCATAATCTTAAAGGAGGACACTCATGAGAACAGGAAGACCGAAACAAGTTATCATTCTATCAAAGGAAGAAGAGGAGCAGCTAAAGTCCATTACGGACTCACGCTCCCTTTCCTATGGGTTGGTGACCAGGGCCAGAATCATCATCATGGCTTCTGAAAGCGCAACCAATAAAGCCATCGCCGAGAAAATCGGATACAGTTCCCAATCCGTGGGCCTGTGGCGCAGGCGATTCTTGGAACAGGGGATCCAGGGCCTTCATGATGAGCTGCGGCCTGGTCGACCTCGGTCCATCTCGGACGAGCAGGTTACCGAACTCGTTCGTAAAACCCTCCAAACCAAACCCAAAGGCCGCACCCACTGGACGACCCGTTCCATGGCGGGAGAAACCCAGATCTCCCGGCCTACAGTCCAGAGGATTTGGAACGCCTTCGGCCTTCAACCTCATCGTCAGCGCCATTTCAAGATTTCCACCGATCCTTTCTTTGTTGAGAAGGTTCGCGATATCGTCGGGTTGTATCTCAATCCTCCTGATAAAGCCATGGTCTTATGTGTGGACGAAAAAAGCCAGGTCCAGGCCTTAGACCGCACACAGCCCCTCTTGCCCATGGGGTTGGGATATGTCGAGGGCGTGTGTAAAAGGCAAGGACTTTTACATAACTTGCGGTAAGGATAAATGCATAAGCTTCGGTAAGTAGAAGTGCATAAGCTTCGGTAAACAGAAATAAATATTTTCAGCGTGTCGGAAATGATCATACCTCCTTGTTTTGATTTTTTATTCTGTAAGATTCTCCATCCAGGGTAAAAACCCGGGCATGATGTAACAACCTGTCCAGCATTGCGGTGGTCATCACACTATCGCCCATCATCTCCGCCCAGGATTCAAAGCTTTTATTGGACGTAACGATCAGTGATAATTTTTCATAGGTTTCACTGATCACGTTAAAAAATAGGTTAGCCTCGCGTCTCTCTATCGGCGTGTATCCTATTTCATCAATAATAATTGCGCTCGACTTCATTATTCTTCTGATCCTGTATTCAGATGTTTTCTGGATCTCAGAGGTTTTAAGCAGCTTTATGAGGTTGGTTATTCTTTCGAAACATACCTTATATCCTTTCTCCACTGCGGCTACTCCAAAGGCTATTGCTAAGTGCGTTTTTCCGATACCGGGAGGGCCAAAGAATAACAGGTTCTCTTTGTTATCTATCCAGTGGCAGTCAAGGAGATTTACCGCTTCTGATTTTCCTATCCCTTTGACCCGGCCAAACTCAAAATCATTTATTTTCTTTATCACAGGAAAATGAGCGCCCACCATGTTTCTCTCAACACGGCGCTTTACTCTATAAGATATCTCAGTGGTAAATACGCTATTGAGAAGCGTAATATAAGAGTCTTTCCTTATTTCCGCGTCATGTATCATTTCATCGAGGCTTGCTGCTGCCCCTTTCAAATTCAGGGTGTTTAAATAGCTCAGAGTATGTTCATAGGCTTTCATTGGTCCCTCTGCTGCTGGATGAGCTCTTTGTAGACAGATAAGTCCCTGGCCGTTACTTTTAAAGGCTCATGACCTCCTTGATAATCTGTCTTTAGAGTTAGGATTTCCAGATCTTCTCTCTCATGCTCACGCTTAAAATAGGCATAGGTATCATTCAGGTTGGCGAAACTCGGCGTATCATTCTCCAGGCAATATTCCAGAGCTCGCTCCAGAATCTCAATGTCAATATCGTTATCAAAAAAGTATCTTTTTGCCTCCAGGCATTGGTCCCTCACATATCTGGAAAAAGCCTTAAAGTTCCTGGCTGTAAACTTTCTCCAGTTTTCTCCATCAAACATGCCAGAAACAAATGCTTTCAACTCCTGTGCTGTTTTCTCTGTTTCTCTTTTGTACTCTCTCTTGCAGAGTATTTTCCCTGGAACAGGAGAACGCTCATATTCAACAATCTCTTCTCCTGTGTAGAGGTCGAAAATAAACAGCTTATGTTTAGTGACATAGATCTCAACCGTTTTGTTCCTGTATTTTAAAGGCAGCTGATACCCACATGCATCTACCGATATACAGGCTTTCTCGTTTACATTCCTTTCCTCTCTGCCTATAAGAGACTCTTTCCTGAATATTGAGTTTCGCACCGCTCTGAGATGATCCCTTTCGTTATCAATCAGGATGGCCGGTATCTGCTTGGTGGCCTGAGATATTTTTCCATTAGCACGTCTTTTAAGCCACTTAAAAACACTTTTATTTGCTTCCTTAATATTAAGAAAATCCCTGGTGTTGAAAAAATTATATTTTACATACTTTATTAGATTCTCAATCTTACCTTTTGTCTCAGGATCTGAAGCGCGGCAGACATACATCCGGATTTCCTGCTCTTCGATAAAAAACTTAAAATCATCCGTGTAGATAATGTCTCCGGCGTTTTCACTCACTACCAGTAAACTGTCTTGATCGATTACCATCTGTTCGGGAACTCCTCCAAAATAATCAAAACAGTTAAGCAGATGATCAATGACTTCCTTGGTTTTAAACGGATGGTCCTGGAAAATTACATATTTATAGCGACTTGCCGAAAGTACGCCAGCAAATATGAAAAGTTTAAGACCGCTTCGACACCGGTACTGCCCAAAATCAAGCTGCATCTGTTTCCCAAATGGCAGTTCCGGCACCTTCGTATAGGTCCTTATTTTCTCATTCAACCTCAGCTTGTCTGTCTCTATAAGATAACTTATAAAGTTGCGAAGCGTTTTCTCATTCCCCGGCAGATCGCCGTATCTCTCTTCCAAATAATCATATACAGCACTCATATTAAGCTTCGCAAATTCATTCTTCTCATACACTTCCAGGATGTCCTGTCCATATTCTGTGAAAGCTCTATCACGAAACAGATGATCTGCCCGGTACTCTCTAAAGTCTTCTTCATCCATTTTGTAATACTTGGTCGCGGTCCTGGGGTTTATTTCCAACTCCTCAGCTATTTTATTGCTGGAATACCCCTGCCGCTTAAATGTTTTAATCTGTTTGTACATTTTTCGTTTTTTCATTTCCTCTCCTGTAAGGTTTTTTAAAACCCTACAGGAGTTTCCCAAAAAAAGGAATTTTGCTCACTCTGAATAGTGTATTTCTGTTTACCTTTAATAGTGCACTTCTGCTTACTTTTACCTATGTATTTCTGTTTACCATTGGTTGTGTATTTCAGCTTACCCTTTCCAGCGTGACGCATGATTACGTTCGGCACGGCACCACGACACTGTTTGCGGCCCTCGACATCGCCACCGGCAAAGTTCTCACTCAATGCCGACACCGTCACCGCCATCAGGAGTACCTCAGCTTTCTCAAGCATATCGACACCAATGTGCCCGAAGACCTGGACATTCATCTTGTTGTGGATAACTATTCAACTCATAAACATCCACGAGTGAAACGATGGTTGGCTGTTCATCCCCGATATCATGTCCATTTCACCCCTACCTATTCTTCTTGGTTGAATCAGGTCGAGATCTGGTTCAACCGGATAACCCAGCAAGCCATACGCCGGGGGACATTCCGAAGCGTGAAAGAACTGGTTGCCAAGATCGATCAATTCGTTCAGCATTACAATTACCATACTAAGCCTTTCGAATGGACCGCCATGGCCGATTCCATCCTCGACAAAATTAAAAGACTATGTCAAGTTATTTCCGAGACGCAACACTAGTTTTGATCGTTCTCCAAGGAATCCTCATAACTACCTTGACTTATACGTTCTCTATAATAAATTTTAAATTATATTATCAGCAATTTTTACCTTTTGGGCGAGCCGATCTTACCGCATCTGCTTCGTTACAGCGCATTCGTGGTGAAGGACCACAACTTCATACCCTGTGCCTTGCATCTGCAGCAAGCTTGACTCGTGAATCATCCAGGTTAACAAGCAAAATCACTAAAAAATCAAAAAAAACAAAAATCTTTCAATTTTTTTATTTCCGTAACGACTAAGTATATGGAGATAAGGAAAAGATGCCTTGGGTTTGGTTAACCCCAAGATAAGAAAGAAGATAAACAGAATAAATCAGAAATTTTGCTTTAGGAGGACAATCGACTTAAAACAATAAAAAAGACAAACTCACAGTTAGGGCTCATCGTTTAAGTCCTCTTAGCTAGTAGTAATGAAAAAAAATAGAGCAAAATGCTTGCCTGCCGTTTCTATCGGCAATTTTGGGTCGCAAAATTCCATTGAGTGTAAGGCCTTTTTCTGGTACCCTATAGGAAAGGGCGATATTGATTTCAAGTTTGTTTATAGGGCTACTACCTCCTTTTTTGAAATTGCTTTATTTAAAGGTCGTAGCCCTTCTTTTATATTCATGTCAACCTTTTCCCGTCACTTTGGGACAAACTCTAAAAATAAATTCATTTAATCAGGGTTTTAGAGATTTTCCCTAAAAAAAATCAATTGTTTTTATTTAAATCTTTCAAAAAAAATGATTATTGGAGGAAAACATGAAAAAATATATAGCAAGGTTAATTTTATTTATTATGATTTTGGCAATATCTATAGGAGTCGGTGTTTCAGTTCTAAATTTTACTAGTACTACGTTAAATGCAGATTGGCCACCAGATTGGCCTAGCCCAAACGCACTTTGGGTTCCATCTGTTGGGGATTGTTGGAAAAAATACCCTGTAGATTGTCTAATTATTCCTCTTAATTGAGAATTTACAAAAAGAGAAAATGGGACCATTTTTAAATGGTCCCATTTATTTTATAATTAATTAGAGAAGTTTTAATGAAAAAAAGCTATTTTTTCTTATTATTACTGATATTCTTTATCTCAACTTTTTTACATTCAGTTGAAATAAATAAAGTAAACAGCTTTTCCCTTGAACAAAAAAAAGATACTTTTATTCAAAATCCGGGATCTTTTTTTATAACAGAAGATGGATACATATATATATTAGATAGAAAAGCTGGGAATATAAAAATATTTGATAACAAAGGAAAACTCATTAAGATATTTGGAAGAAGAGGACATGGTCCTAATGAATTTATCGCACCTTATTTTAGTGCTTATAGAAAACCAGATATACTGATTGTTGATTTAAAAAGAGACTTAAAATTTGTTTATAAAAGGAGTAAAAAAAATAATCTCAAGTTTATAAAAAAAGCACTTTTTACAAATTTATCAAATGATTTTCATTTTTTAAATAAAAATGAATTAATTATTGCTGGAAATACATTTGATAAAAATGGAAAAACTTATAGTTTATATAAATACAATTTGGAAACTGATGAATATATTTTTTTATTGCCGTCAATTATTTGTTATGGATATAAATCACAAAAACAATTAGACAAAGCTTTTGTAAGTAAAATTAGATATGTCGCTCCTTTTGGATATATAGATTTTTCTAAAGAATTTATTTTTTATGTATATACTGGAAATCTAAGAATAATCCGTTTAAATAGAAATAAAAAAAAGATAATAAATTTTGGGAAAAAAACAAAAAATTATATTAAACCTTATATAACCCCCGGAATAATAAAAGCTTCTAATACAAGAAATAGAGATTTATTAGAGCAGCTTAAAAGAGAAATGTCATATATCTTGGACTTAATTGTAATAAATGAGAACTACATCGGATTGATTTATTCTCAGTATATAAAAAACGAAAATAGGATAAACTTAATTATGCAGATTTATGAAAGTTCAGGAAAATTTATAAAAGAATCTATTTTTTTAAAAACAAAAGCGCTTAACGCTTTTGACATATATTTTTATTTTGAAAAAAGTAATAATTATCTTTATGTATTGGATACAGAAACAACCACAGATTTTGATCAATTGTTTAAGATTCATAAATTTAAAATTCATTGAAAAAAAATTTCTTTATTATAGTGCTTTTAGTTTTAATTCTTCTTTTATCAAGTTTTGTTTATAAATATGATAAAAAATACAAAAAGCCTGTTTTGAATAATTTTCGATTAGTAGAAATGAAATCAGACAATAATCAAGTAGAACCAATTTTATATATTTATATATTTTTTTCTAAAAAAAACTGTTACGATTGTTTACAAATAATTAAAGTATTAAATGCACTTCCTTATCAGTTTAAAGTAATTGGAATTGTATCAGCAAATGAACTTGAAAATGAATCTGAAATAAGAAATATTACAGGAGCAACTTTTGATTTAATATCTTATACAGAAAAATATAAAAGATTCCATCCAAATTACTCACCTACAATATATGGCGTTGGAGAGAGCGGTAAGATTTATTTTGTTATTCCGGCAGTACCAAAAGAAAAAGAATATTTTGAAAAATTTCTTATTGAATTTTATGATAGAAGCTTCAGTTTACTTTTATATGAAAAACAATTCTCAGGTATTTAATACTTCAAGGCTACCACATACAAAGAGATCGCACCAGGCATTATTGCTGTAATACAGTCATTTGGGAGCCGAATGAATTTTCATCTGCACCTGCATTTTCTGGTTACAGAGGGAGGGATCGATAAAGAAGGCCGGTTTCATAAGGTCACAAGCTTTAATGATTTACTGCTCTGCCGGTTTTTCACACGAGAGGTTTTTTTTACTTCTTCTTCGCAAACAGTTGATCAACCAGGAACTTGTACAAAAGATGTCAAGAGGCGCATATATTTACGAGGTAAATCGGCGTATAGTTTTACGAGTTTGTAGATATTCCAAATTTATGGCGAAGGATATGAGGGGTCACTCTTTGAGTTTTTTCTCCCGCCTTGCAAAATAAATTTTTTCGATATCCTATTGGCATCCCAGAATTACTTTGTAGAGAAACCGCAAAGCAGACACGGTTACGTTAATGGAACTTGCTGATAATTTCCTCTCCTGGACAAGATAGAGCAGGAAAACTGTAAATGGCAAGGACTTTTCCTATAGTTGTGGACAGGACATTTCCCATAGTGAGGGACAGGACTTTTCCTATGGTCTTGGAAGGTAGTTTTCCTATAGCTTCGGAAAACAGAAATACCATTTTTCAGGAACCTGGAAATGATTTAAACCTCCTTTTTTATATTTTTTATTCTATAAGANTCACCATCAAGGGTAAAGACTCTGGCATGATGTAATAACCTGTCCAAAAGAGCTGTGGTCATAATACTGTCACCCATCATTTCTGCCCAGGCGTCAAAGCTTTTATTGGAAGTGACTATTATTGATAATTTTTCATACATCTCACTTATCATGCTGAAAAAGAGATTAGCCTCCCTTTTTTCGATCGGAGTGTAGCCGATCTC
>AWNV01000019.1 GCA_000493965.1 Candidatus Aminicenans sakinawicola JGI OTU-1 | reverse complement strand
AAGCCGGCCGCTCGAGCTATACCATGGTAGATCTTCTGGATGAATTAAGCATTGATGTTACAATTGCCCATGCTAAAGCTGTTTAGCCTTTCCTTAAGGCTGATTTTAATATGAGATGTTTTTATAATAAATTGAAAAAGAGGAAAGGTCCAAACCCTGCAAAGGTTGCTGCAGCAAGGCGTATGTTGACTATCATCTTTCGGATGTTAAAAGAGAACCGTCCTTTTTGGGATTGCTTTGATTTCTGCTCATTTTCGTTCAATTTTAATCCTCTGAAAGGTAAAAAAGGAAGGAGAGAGCCAGGCCTAAAAAATGTATTTCACTTTTTTCCTCTTATCAAGTATGCAGGCCTGACCCTCCTTTGAAGTAAAAATTGCAGGTTATTTTTTACAGCCTTTCTTGTTCTCCATTATCTTTCCATGGCTGGTTCCTCTGCATGAACATTGCTGCATGTTCTTGCCTTCCATACCGCCGCATCCCTTGCTGCACGACATTCCTTTCCCGTGCATCCCGCTTGCCTCCATACCACATCCTGTGACACAGCCTAAGCCGCTCTTGCCAAACAAAGCTTTTTGCTCCTCGGACAGAAGGCCCATAATCTGATTATGGTGAGCCAGTTTCTTCTTCATTATTTCTGCTCTGATTTTTGCTATCTCATCGATTTTGGCATTGAGTTTTGAAAGGTCTGCCTCCTCATGAAGTAGTGTCTTCATGTCAAGAGATTTTGCCTTCAAATCGTTCTGAAAAGGCAGCATTTTTTTCTGAAAATCCAGGCACATCTTCTGCATTTTCTTTTGCTGCTCGGTCGTCAATTTGAGCGCAGAGTTACATTCATCGATACTGCCTGCTACAACAAATGAGGATATAAAAGCCAGGCATACAACCAGTACAAGAATCACATTCTTTTTTCTCATTAAATTAACCTCCATTTTTTTTATCAAACCATATGCTTAATCCCGGTTTGTATTTTCCAATATTGTTTCGTGTTGATTCAACTCTTATCGGTTTTTTCTCCCGGACAACAATCTCTGCCTCCTCTTATGACATGATGTTCAAACATACCTAAGAATCTCTCCTGTTGTAGGGGAGTCAGAATGGTTTTGTCCTCTAGAATCCTCCGGATGGCCTTTTTTTGAATTTCACTCTCCATCTGGATGATTTCATCAATGAGATTGTCGATTTCCGATAAAACAGGATCACTCTTTTTTATTTCATCGATGAGCTGCAGTTTTTTTCCCTGCATTTGCTGCCTGATAGGATCGGTCTCCTGGCAAAACGTCATCCTGCATTTCCCCATGTGTTGACTCTGGGAGTTTTCCAAATCCAGAGTTTTTTGAAGCGTCAGATGGGAAGACTCGGAGCCTGTCTTTTTATCAAGGAAATCATGTTTAAACCACCGGTTGTATGCCATGGTGGCTAGTGCCGATGTATTGATAACCAATAAAAAAAGCACGATAAAACCAGTCCATTTATTTCTCATGGCGAATCCTTTCTCGGAGTGACATTAAAACTGAGAAGGAAATCAGCGGCAAATCCTTGAGAATAATCACCAAGAACAGTAAGATTCCCTGAGGAATATTCCTCATAGCCTGCTTCCTTTACATAATTCGGGCCTATTGGAGCAGGGCTCTCTTTAGAAAAATTGCCAAGGTGGTAGCCAGAAAAAATGGCAAGAAAAATTCCAGCTGTAAGCATGGCCGGCCGGAGCGCTTTTAAAAGTCCCGCTCTGATTTCTATAAGGATGTTACTCTTATGGAATAAATCGATTTTTTCCAGAAGGGAATTCTCGAATGCAGACGACACCTCGATTCTCTCGGGAGATTCCAACATCTCCCATGCCATTTGAAACCTCTTAACAAGGTTTGCACACTTTGAACAGAAGCGGAGATGCCCCTCTATATAGTGACTAGATTCCTCTGTGGTTATCGAGCCTTCGACCACTTCTATGAGATGTTTCTCAATCCATTGACAATCTCTGTGCATTATTGAACCTTTTTCACTGAGTTAGACACACTCCGAGATAAAAAACATGCGAATTTTTTTATCCCTTTGCTAACCTGGATTATTTACGTTATTCACGAGCCGAGGCTGCTGCAGATGCGAGGCACAGCGCATGAAGTTGTGGTCCTTCACCATATTTATTAATAATTCAGGATAGTAAAGGATTTCTATTATGAAAAAGAGAGAAGGCGGGAAAGCTTTTTTTTAAGGTTTATTTTTGCCCGATGGATCCTGGCTTCTGCCGAAGAAAGAGATATGCCAAGAATCTGAGCAATTTCTTTGGAAGACATGCCCTCCATTTTATGGAGGATAATGACAGTCCTTTGTTTTTCGGGCAGGTAATCCAATGCCTTGCGGATAGCCGTTCTGATTTCTTCTGTCTCTAGTCGAGAGTCCGGCGAATCCGACTTGGGAGCTTTTAAATAATCCGGATCAACTGAGGTTTTTTGTCGAATAATCTCTTTCTTTTTGAAAAGTTGATCGCGGCGCCTGGCATTGATGGCACGATTGACAGCTATCCGGTAAATCCATGTAGAAAGCTTACTTTTTCCCCTGAATTCCCCTGCTTTTTTGTAAATTTGGAGGAAAACATCCTGGGCTACTTCCTCAGCTCTTTCCTTGTCATTAAGCAGACTGAAGCAGACATTGATCACCATATTCCGGTTGGCCCGAGCAATTTCACGGAACGCTTCCTGATCCCCCGCAGCAACCTTCCGAATGAGTTCTAGCTCGTTCATTTCCCTCTGTCCAGTATTATTCCAGAAGGGGACTGGCCTGCATACTTGATAATTCAATTAAGACTATATGTTTGCATATGCATTTGTCAAACTTAAAAACTTCTTCTTTTCGGATTTTAACCCGAATCAGCAGTATTAGAAAAAAATGAAAAAATTGACCAAAGCGGTCTTAAGTTAATTATTATTCTAAGATTTATATTGCCAGGCCTTTTTAACCTATCTTCAGTGGAATAAGTCATCTGCTGCAGCCCTTAATTTCTTATTGACACAAAGCGATTAGTATACTAATCTATTAGTAGAAAGCTCAATAGGGAGGTAAAGATGGAAACTGCCACAGTAAGAATTCCAAAAGATAAAAGAGATATATTGAAGATCATCTCCAGTGTGGAACGGAGAGATTTAAAAGATATCTTATCCGAACTTATTGATGAATATACTGAAAGGCATAAGGAAACTTTGGATTTGCTATCAAAACCTGAATGGGTAGATATTATAAGAAGGGGTAAGAAAGAAATAAAAGAAGGCCTAAAAGGGAAATCTTTAGATGAGCTGGAAGATTGAAATTAAACCTAATGCAGAAAAGCAATATCTTAAGTTAGACAAAAAAACTAGGAAACGTATAAAAGAATCTTTAATTCAACTTGAGAAAGAAGAGAATCCTTTTCTAAATAAAAATGTAAAAGCTCTTACTGGCGAACTTAGAGGAGACTACAGAATTAGAATCGGAAAATGGCGAATTCTTTTCACACCTGACAAAAAATCAGAAATATTATTTGTTTATGCTATTCTCCCAAGAGGAGATGCTTATTAACTATTTTTGGCTCTTGATAACTTATTATGAGCGGCAAATTAGTGTGCCTGGATTATTAACGAGTTGAACAAAGGTACCAGGTACCTTTTTCGGTATGCAGTCTTCAGTAGGGCAGTTCTTATGAATGATCCAGGTTAATAAGGTCCTTCAATCTCCGGATATGCCCTCTGCCCAGGCCTTTGACTTCGCATCCGAGCTCGAGGTAGCGTTTGATTTTCTCGTCATCCAGAATACCAAAACAGTCGATCACTGCAACGGGTTTTCCTGTTGCTTGAATTACCTTATCAGGCTCTAAGTCGAGATATTCTTTGTGTTTTACTGCAAATACAACTACGTCTGCCCCAAATAAAGCTTTTTCTAGCTCTTTCAGCACTTTCAATCTAGATAGTTTGTTTTGATTTCGGAAAAAGCGTACTTTGCTGTTTTTGGGATAAACGTCCTGGTTTTCAAATTCCCACCATCGGTCCACATAGGGATCATGCACACGGATTTCTGCACCCATTTCTGCCAGTCTCCGGATGAGTACTTCGGAACCGCTGTAACGTGTATCCCCAACGTCTTGCCTGTAAGAGGCTCCCAGCACAAGTACTTCGGTGGTGGCTATAGGAATATTCATGTTGCGAAGTGCATCTCTTACAAGTTGAGCAGCGCGCAGTCCCCTTGTATCGTTAATATCTATCGCAGAAGGTGTAATCTTAAAGATATCATCGTTGAAACCAAGGATATGTTTATAAGCCCATAACCCCAGTCCGCCGTCCTTTGGTAGGCAGTAGCCACCAATTCCAGGGCCTGGAAAGATCATGTTGCTGTGTGTGGGACGCACTTTTATGGCTTTTATCACTTTTATCAGGTCCACCCCGTTTCTTTCGGCAAATAGACTCCATTCATCCATAAAAGCAAGAATTGATGCGCGGTAACTATTTTCGACAATTTTTGCTGTCTCGGATTCAATCGGACGGTCGAGAACTGTGAGTGGATATTCATCGGTATTCAAGACTTCATTTAGAAATTTTACAACTTTCTCTTTTGCCTTTTCATTGATTCCGCTGCATACTCTCCAGAAATCCCGAATACTTGCAATGTAATTCTTGCCGGGCATGACTCGCTCGTAACTGTGAGCGAGAAGAGGGTCTGATTGTATGCCTCTGGAACGGAAAATCTTTTTAAATACAGGTCCTGCAACCTGTT
This sequence comes from Candidatus Aminicenans sakinawicola JGI OTU-1, assembly GCA_000493965.1. GTDB lineage: Bacteria > Acidobacteriota > Aminicenantia > Aminicenantales > Aminicenantaceae > Aminicenans > Aminicenans sakinawicola. The sequence goes on along the minus strand of AWNV01000019.1, from coordinate 42,610 downwards.
CTGTAGTGCCTGGAGGAACGGTCGTTTCTATGATGACCAGTGCTTCCGGTTGGATATGCTGTGCAATGATTTCAAATGACTCCTCAAGAGCGCTCATTTCCACTTCGCCTGTATGGACATTCCCGAGGGCATTTTTGGCATAATCGCACTGAACATCAACGATAACAACATCTGCCAGAGAGAGTACATCATAACTGAAAGATGCCCTGAGCGTTTTCTTTTCAAGGACACACCGACGGATCATTGGGGCGACTTCAGGGTCTTCTGCCTTAACGGGAGATTTGCCCAGGTTTAATGTTGGGATCTTCCAGTAGCTTCTAACACTTGGCCGCTGCATTCCGATGACAAATTTCGAAGGATCTCCGTGTTCATCTACAGTATCTGCAACAATGGCTGCCATCACGGCCCCGACAAATCCCACCCCCATGACAACAACAATCTCTTTGCCCTCGTTTCTGGCCTTGTTTGCCAGTTTTTTTATTTCTTCATATTCTTTAGCGTAGTCTTCTTTATTCGGTAAAGGATACTCAAAGCCCTCCGGACTTACTGAAAAAAGTTCATTCATTATTGCCTCCTAGAGAAGTGGATTCGATGTATGTAAATTTTGACAAAAGATTTGGAATTTTTTTATAATCATTTTGCTAATAATTTTCTAACATTATATCATGAAGTCTATAATATAGGATTCCTTCTGAATTCTCAAAAGTTTTGCCGCGGGTTAGAAATATCAAATGGCAGGTGCGGTGTCAAGATTAGAGGCTTCTTTTTGATCTTAATATGAAAAAAGGCGTAGTTGAATGTAAGGGAGTTCGGCTTCCGCTTTATTCTATCAATACGCTTATCATTGGGAGTGGTGCTGCTGCTTTGAATGCTGCTGTCATGTTGGTTGAAATGGGGCAGAAAGATGTTGCTGTAGTAACTGATAATTTGGGAGGGGGGACTTCCAATAATGCGGGGTCTGATAAACAAACTTATTACAAGCTTTCCCTTTCTGGCGGTATGTATGATTCGCCTTATAAAATGGCAGAGGACCTTTTCAAGGGTGGGTGTATGCACGGTGATATTGCTCTTTGTGAAGCTCAAAATTCTCCACAAGCCTTTTTTCATCTCGTAAGTCTAGGCGTGCCTTTCCCTCACGATCGTTATGGTGCTTATGTTGGTTATAAGACAGATCATGACCCATTGGGGAGAGCGACTTCTGCCGGGCCGTTCACTTCACACATGATGTTTGAATGCCTGGCAAAGGATTTGCGTAGAAAGGATATAAAGGTTTTTGACCAGCATGAAGTCATTACTTTATTGACAGAGGCAAAACAGAACGAAAAACACGTGATAGGGGCAGCGGCACTCAATAAGAACAGTCTTGATTCCGGGGATTGCGGTTTTGTTATATTTAATGCAGTGAATATCATCCTGGCGACCGGAGGGCCAGCCGGGATTTATAAGACTTCTGTCTATCCTGAAAGCCAGCTCGGTTCTACAGGGATTGCCTTTGAAATCGGTGCTGTAGGAAACAATCTTACAGAATCACAATACGGGATTGCTTCCACAAAATTCAGATGGAACCTATCAGGGTCTTATCAGCAGGCTATTCCCCGGTATGTTTCCACAGACAAGGATGGCCATGATGAGCAGGAATTCTTAAACAGATATTTTCCTGATATGGGGATGCTGGCAACAGCGATTTTCCTGAAAGGTTACCAGTGGCCGTTTGATCCGAGAAAAATCTCTAATTACGGCTCCTCTTTGATTGATCTTCTTGTTTACCGTGAAAGCGTAATCAAAGGCAGGAGGGTGTTTCTGGATTTTACCCGTAACCCTGGTGGATGTGACATCCTGGAAGATTTTTCTTTTGACCTTTTGTGCAGGGAAGCTTATGAATATTTAGAAAAGTCAGGCGCTCTGGCTGCAACCCCAATCGAAAGATTGAAAAAAATGAATCAGCCTGCTGTAGACCTTTATAAAAGCCGCAATATTAATATTGAAAAAGAATATTTGGAAATTGCAGTTTGTGCCCAGCATAACAATGGCGGCCTTAAGGGCAATATATGGTGGGAATCAAATATTAAGCATCTTTTTCCAGTAGGAGAGGTAAACGGCACACATGGAGTATACAGGCCTGGAGGTTCTGCCCTGAATTCAGGGCAGGTAGGGAGCATGCGAGCTGCGTTGTATATATCTAAAAACTATAATAATGTGCCGCCTGACGAAGAACATTTTACGGCTTCAGCAGGATTACGGATAGAAAGGAAATTTGAATTTGCACAGCAAATGATAGACCCAGATGCTTCAGATAAAGAACTAATTATCTCGGCAAGGAGAGAAATTCAGGAAAGGATGTCTGGCTGCGGAGCCCATATCCGAAATCCTGCCAGAATTAAAACGGCAGTAGTTAAGGCCTGGGATCTCTATGATAAGTTAAAAGAGAAAATGAAAATTCCCTCAGAAGAATATCTACCGGCTGCAATGAAAAATCTTGACCTGTGCTTGACACATGCCATGTATCTTGAGGCAATCGGTGAATATCTGGAAAAGGGCGGAAAAAGCAGAGGGTCTTATCTGGTCTTGGATGAACATGGTGAAAGACCGTGCGGAGAATTGAATGGTGAATGGAAATTCAGTTTAAACACCGAAAATGCATTTGTTAACAAAAGAATATTGGAGATTTTTCTGGATGATAATTTTAATGTCAGAAAACAGTGGGTCAAAATCCGGCCCATTCCCAAGGAAGACACCTGGTTTGAAAGAATCTGGAATGATTACAGGAAGGGTAATATCATTAAATAATGTAAAGTTCAGGGCCAATAGTGTTAATCCCCGGGACAATGTAAACTTGAGAATCTATCCACTCAATAATGGTCTTTCCAAAATCAAATTCTGGTGCAATGATAAATTAATCGATATCCAGAAAATTAAAAATACTGACCTCAAAGGTGTGCCCTTTTGATTCTTAAAGTGTGCACTTTTGAATTTTAGCTAACAAATAAAAAAAACCCTGAAACTAGAAGGCATTAAGTAATTAAATTTTTTTCGACAGAATTGTCAAAATCATAATGAAGTATTTTAGAATAATTCCTTCATTCCGGTTACGTCTTAAAATAGGGGCATGTTCTGCATATATCATCTAATTTTTTTTGTTCTTCTCCTAATGTTGGTGGCCATATTGGAAAGCTTTCACCTTCACCTACGTTTTTAGGAAGAGACTTCCATTTTGCTACTTCCTCATGGCAGTTATCAGTTCCCCAATTGGTGCAACCAAACATTACCCCTTCTTCCATTATTTTATTCCGTCCTTTTAATTTAATGGTTTTGGTTGCTGTTTTTCTAATATCATATTAATATTTTTTTGATCAAAAGAATACCAGGCACCTGTAGCAGCATCAACTATAACAGGGATTAATCCACCCAAAACATCTAATATAATCCAACCAGCCCCAATGTGATTTGTGATATTAAAGGTCTTCGTTGTATATCCATCTTTTTTAAACTCAATAGTATAATTTTTTTTCGATTCAAGTTTTAAAGAAAATGGAGTCACCCCCATTTTCTTCCCATCAATCCAGATTCCTGCTTTTTGTGGATCGCTATTGAAGTTTACTTCTTCTGAAGTACCTTTAAACATCGTGGCACAACTTGAAAAATAAAGAATTGCTAATCCTAAAGCTAAAATTTTAATTTTCATTATCCCTCCTTTTTATCTCTCTAAACGAGAAATTTTACTCCTTTTATCCGTCTTCTACAATGAGGTGTACTCGTTCAGTACGTTAGTGACACATTGTCTCTGTGATTTAATAGCCATTGTTGATAGTATTCATAGGGAGTTAAATAATCAAGTAAAGGAAATTTTCTCTCCAGATATTCCAGAAACAGAGAACCGGCAAAACTACTCTGTCTGCAATAAGCTCTGAGTCCATCACATCGGGATATGACATCTCTGGCACTGAATTGATAACGCACCAGATCAGGCAGAAGCTTCACCCTCAGGGTGTCTACCTCTACTAAATCACCAGGCGCTTCAACTCTATAATCCTTAGGAATACGGGTGGCATATCTTGGCTTCCGCCTTCTCTCATTCCTATCCCTATATATTATAATATTATAGAATTCTTAAGCCTTAAAATATAAAAATCATGCTATTTTATTAAAAAACTTAATCTCTCGCACCCTAGGCCTCTATATAAATATTAAGAGATTTTCAGCCGCTAAAATATAAAAAGTCATTTTTTATAAAACTCCATAAAAAAAGGGGGCTCTTTCAAGCCCCCTCCATAAGTCAATATTCCTTAAATAGTCAGAATTATCGACTTAAAACTACTGAAACTACGATTTGGTGACATAAAACTAAAGCTCTTTTAAATTCCTCCTTTTCTTGAGGTAAACCCGATCTTATGATGTATTTACAGCTTGTCTCAATTGGATTAATGTTATTAAATAATGAAGTAATATTATGATAATAGATTAAGGAGGATAAAATGAAAGGAAAATCCAGGGTAAAAAATATTATGCATGGTATGTGTATGGCGGTTCTGGTTATGGGATTGTTCTGGAGTTGTTCCACTTTTCGTTTAAGCAGCAATGGTTGGGAAGTTGTGCCTGATGTTAAAAAAGAACTCCTCACCATAAGCCATGAGAAGCTGGGAGTAATTGTTAAAGATGTCCAGTTAGCTTTAAAAGGTGACGACAGCATCGATATCCTATCGAAGTGGACTGTAAAAAAGGGAAAAGATGGAATGGTCATTTCCACCGAAGAGCCGAGTAATACTGAATGGATATTCAAAACTTCAGAGAAGGCGTTGGATATTAGCTGTTCATCTGATAATGCAGTTTTATGCAGCCTGGCGCCGGCCTCGGAAGGAAGGATACCGGCCAGAGTCGAGAGTCAGGATAATGGAATAATGTATACTTCACTTGGATTCGTCTCTTCTAAAAACATTTACAGCCTGTTTGATCGTGAGACAGACATTATGATCCAGTTTCCAGAAGGAAGTGATTTTAGACGCAGTGTTTCTGACCAAAAGTTGATGGATGTGACTTTTCCTGTTGATGCCGATACGGATATTTCCCTGACCCCTGATTATTACATTGATGTTCTAGGACTGAAATATTACAAGCCGGCTCCTGAACGTTTCGAGAAAGCGCCTGTAGGATGGTGCAGCTGGTACTGTTATTATATGGGAACTACCGAAGAAGATATGGTGAAAGAAACGGATGCACTTGCGCATTATTTGAAACCTTACGGCCTTGAATATGTCCAGCTCGACGCTTGTTTTACGAGGGGTGAAGAAGCCAACTATCTTGATTGGACGAAAAAGACATTCCCAAAAGGCGGAAAATGGATTCTTCAATATATCAAGGAAAAAGGATTAAAACCCGGGCTCTGGGTCAATGTATACGGCTCGAATTATGCCCATCCGGAGTGCGCGGAAAAATACCCTGAGAACTATTTCCTGCGCGATAAAGAAGGCAATCTATCCGGAGCCTGTTGTACTGCTGATAATACCGTTGTAAGACTAGACTATACAAATCCTGAAGTGATTGAAAAGCATCTGAAACCGATGTTTAAGATTCTTAAAGAAGATTGGGGGCTTGAATATATTAAAGATGCAGGGTGGGGAACATGGATGGACTATTATGATGAAAACAAGGAAAATGCCTTTAACCCGGCAAGGGGAAGCAGTGAAGTTTATCGTGAAGTTCAGGATGCATTGAGGGAGACTCTGGGCCCTGATGTGTATATTACCGGATGTGCTATGCATGAAGTTGGATTGGGGTTTGGCGTTTTTGACGGCTCACGTATCGGAGGCGATGATAGGGCCGTATGGTATCCGGAAAAAGAAGGCGGCATGTCCATGCAGATTTATTTTAATTCCATCTTTGGCGGGAATTATCTAAACAATATTACATGGCACTCGGATCCTGATACAGTCATGGTTAGAAACCCTTTGACCATGGAAGAAGCCAGGACAATTGTAACGACTATTGCTCTGACAGGGGAGCTTTATATGGCAAGTGATTTTATAGGGAAGCTTCCTGAGAAGAGGCTTGACCTTTATAGAAAGACAATGCCTTCAACCCGCGTCGTGCCCATAGACCTTTATCCTTATAAAATAAAATCCAATAGGAAAAACGGTGTAGTCTGGTCCTGCCCTTATGTTAAAGAATATCCCAGGGTATTAGACCTCAAAGTAAATGCTGAATCCGGGGTCTATGATGTCGTAGCCGTTTACAACTGGGCAAACGAAGAAGAGACCAAAACCGTTTTTCTGGGAGAGGATTTAGGGCTGGATACCGCAAAGGAATATTTGATTTTCGATTTCTGGAACCAGAAAATAAAAGAACTCTCGAATGATGAAGTAACATCTCTAATCCCTTCACACGGCACTTGTGTCTATGTGATAAGACCTGTGCTTGAAAGGCCGCAGTTCTTAGCATCGTCGAGGCATGTAACCGGGGCTGTCAGCATAAAAAGCCTTGAGTGGGATTCTTCTAAATCTATTCTTAGCGGCTGCTCGGAAATCGTAAAGGGCGCACCGTACTCATTGTTTGTTCACGTACCAGAAGGCTTTAATTTATCGCAAGTTGAAGCAGACACAGAAGTCATTTTTCATAAGATAACAGATGGGATTCTCGAAGTTAAATTTGCTGGCGATTTTGAATCTAATGATCAAAAAACTGTCAACTGGAAGGTACTATTTTAAACCATTAAGATCAGTGCTTTTTCTAGAAGCGTTAGTTATTGCCCCATATATTTTGTACTGAGTGCTTTATAAACTGAGGATAGATGCCAAGAGCTGTTTATAACTGGAAGTTATAAAAAATAGATAAAATTATAAATTTTATAACTGTAGGTTATATTTTCTCTGCAAGTGGTTTTATTTGGTTTTTTGGATTGGTAATGTACTTAAAGGTTTTAAATAAGCTGGTCGGATTTGAATTATGCTTATTGGACAAATGAATTGGAGAAGGAGAATAAAGTGAAAAAAAGAGTACTGGTTTATTTTGGCGCAGCATTATTTTTTCTCTTGATTTCAACTTCGCTTCATGCAGCGCAAAAACTCGAGGCAAACAAATCTTATTTCGATTTCGGTTCAATAACGGAAGGAATGAATATTCCCGTATCTTTTACAATAACAAACACAGGATCTGATGATTTAGTAATAAGAGAAATTCGTACATTTGCCGCTTGTGTGGAGTCGAGGCCTTTAGCCAAACGCAGTCTGAAGCCAGGAGAGAGCATAGAACTGGAATATATCTTTCAGAGTCTCGGCTACGGAGGCGTTACAGTAGATAAACATATCGAAGTACATTATAATAATACTGCTCTCAGCCCTTTGAAGCTTGCCATAAGAGGCAGAGTCCTCCCTTTGGAATCCTATCAAGCACCTATAGGAGAATTGACATATAATTTTTTTGTTCTTATAGACATTCGCCCTCCGGAACGTTTTGTTAAAGAGCATATAATGGGTGCTGTGAATGTTCCGTACGAAATGATAGACAAATGGGAATCTCTTGTGTCAAAGAACATCTCTGAAGAAGTAATAATATATCTCTTTTCAGAAGACGGAAGTAAAAGCGATAAAGCAGCAAAATCCCTGGGGAAAAAAGGTCATGCTAAGTATCTAAGTATCGTCGGTGGCCTGAAAGAATGGAAAAGACAGAATGGAAATAAATTTCTAATCTCAGGAAAGCAGTAACAGGGATACAGTGAGGAATATTAGTGCTGCTGTCATTTTGCTGCTGCTCTTTTTTATCCCATCTCTCTCTGCAGGGGAGCTTCTTTTTTTTTACGAAAAAGGCTGTCCTGAATGTAAAAAGATCAACGATTTTCTGGAAAACCGAATAAAACCCAACTATGCTGTCATTATCAGAGAATATGAAATTCATGAATATGGAAATGCAAGTTTGCTGATAGAGTTGGCCAGGGTTTACAGGGCAGAGGATATTCTTGCAAAAGGCACTCCGGCCGTATTCATTGGTGATAAGGCTTTTCAGGGGAGCAGCCGTATAGTGCAGAGAAAAATCGAAGAAGCAGTAAGGTATGCTCTAAGATCTGAGACAGAATCACCACTCAGCAGGATTCAAAGAGGAGAAGAAGGAGGAAAATTAACTACTAAGATAACACTGCCTGCAGTAATTGGATCAGCAGCAGTAGATTCTATAAATCCGTGTGCATGTGCTGTCCTTGTGCTTCTTTTGGGTTCTGTGCTGCTGGTTTCAGATAGAAAAAGGAAAGCTGTCCTCGCTTCTGGGTTTGCCTTCACAGCAGCCTGTTTTATTTCTTATTTTTTTATGGGATTTGGACTCTTTTCCGCTGTCCGGGTAGCAGGGATTCAGCATTATGTTTATATCGCGGTTGCTGTGCTGGCTGTTTTAGTTGGTCTGTGGAACATGAAAGAAGTATTCCGGAAGGGGCAGAAGATAAGTGTTGGAGTGCCGAAATCATGGCAGCCTAAACTGAAAAAAATTACGTCGAATATCGCTTCTGTCCCCGGTGCTTTTTTCATGGGATTTTTGATCAGTCTTTTTCTTCTGCCGTGTACGTCAGGCCCTTATATTGTAATAATAGGGATGCTTGGTGATACTGCAACACGGATGCAGGCAGTCTGGCTGCTACTTCTCTACAATGCTATCTTTATTTTGCCTTTTGTGGTTATAACACTTGGAGTTGGGCTCGGGCTAACTACAACAGCGCGAGTGGAAATATGGCGGCAGAAGAATTTAGCCAGGTTACATTTCATTACTGGCTTTATTATGTTTGCGCTTGGGATAACAATGTTTGTGCTTCTGGCAGTGGGAATCATTCAGTAGTTATGTCTATAAATAGTTGAAAAATTTCATTGAATTTATAGAAGTTTAATTTATAATTTTTTTGTATTATTATGGCATGTGTATTGCAAATCAAAAAACAGATGGGAGATTTAAAATGAAAAAGACGTTTCTATTTTTGGCAATGGTGAGTTTACTGCTTTTCTCATGTGCAAACCAAACGCATAAAAAAACAGCTGAAGAAAATCCATTTCTTTCAGAATTTAATACTCCATTTAATGTGCCTCCCTTTAATAAAATAAAGGAAGAGCATTATTTACCGGCCTTTAAACAAGGCATGAAACAGCAGCAAAAGGAAATCGAGGCAATTGTTAGCAGTACTGAGCCCTCTACATTTGAAAACACTATTGAAGCACTTGAAAGAAGTGGAAGCTTACTGACAAAGGTCGGAAATGTTTTTGGTAACCTGAATGGTGCAAATACAAATGCTGAGATGCAAAAAATTGCAAAAGATGCGGCTCCGCTTTTATCGAAACATGAGGATGATATCAAGATGAATGCTGTTCTGTTTGAAAGAGTAAAGGCTGTGTATGATCAAAAAGAAAAACTGGAACTTTCACCGGAACAAGGGAGGCTGCTTGAACGGATTTATAAAGAATTCGTCAGAGGCGGTGCAAACCTGAACCCGGAAAAGCAAGCCAGATTAAGGCAGATAAACGAAGAACTTTCCCTGCTCTCGCTAAAGTTTGGTGAGAATGTTCTGAAAGAGAATAACGCTTTTGAATTGGTGATCGACAAAGAGGAGGAACTTGCCGGCCTTCCTGATTCAGTCGTGGTAGGAGCCGCTGAAGCTGCGAAAGAAAGAGGGCATGAAGGCAAATGGGTTTTTACTTTGCACAAACCGAGTATGATTCCTTTCCTTCAGTATTCAGAAAAGCGTGAACTCAGGGAGAAAATATTTAAAGCTTATATTAGCCGTGGAAATAATGATAACGAGTTGGACAACAAAGCAGTCTTATCCAAAATGGCAGTACTTCGCGTAGAAAGAGCACATTTGCTTGGGTATGAAACACATGCGGATTTCGTACTTGAAAAGAATATGGCGAAAAAGCCAGAAAATGTCTACAAATTTCTGGATCAGATCTGGAAGCCTTCCTTAGCCAGGGCCAAAGAGGAGGCCAGGGATCTTCAGTCAATGATTAAACAGGAAGGGCATGATTTCAAGCTTGAACCCTGGGACTGGTGGTACTATGTGGAAAAGCTGAAGAAGGCAAAATATGACCTGAATGACAAAACTTTGCGGCCGTATTTTAAGCTTGAGAATGTCCGGGACGGCGCATTTGCCGTGGCGAATAAACTTTACGGAATTACATTTAAAGAGATAACCGATATACCCAAGTATCATGAAGATGTGAAAGTGTTTGAAGTTCTGGAAGGCGATGGCTCACATATCGGCATCCTTTATCAGGATTATTTCCCCAGAGCAAGCAAGCGTGGCGGTGCTTGGATGAACAGTTTCAGAAAGCAGTCAAGAAGGGACGGTAGTGACATACATCCTGTGATTGCAAACGTATTTAACTTTTCAAAACCGACTGGAGATAAACCGGCTTTATTGAGTTTTGAAGAAGCTTTGACATTATTTCACGAATTTGGGCACGGTCTTCATGGGCTGCTTTCAAATTGTACATATGAAACACTGTCAGGAACGGCTGTCCCCAGGGATTTTGTTGAATTGCCCTCCCAGATTATGGAAAACTGGGCAGGTGACTCAGAGGTTATCAAGGACTATGCAAAACATTATGAAACCGGTGAAGTCATTCCGCAAGGTTTGGTCGATAAAATCAAAAAGAGCGGCCATTTCAATCAGGGCTTTGCAACGGTTGAATACATGGCAGCCTGCTACCTCGATATGGACTGGCATACATTGACAGAAGCCAAAGAGCCTGATGTCAAAAAGTTCGAGGCGGAATCCATGAAGAAGATAGGCCTGATTCCCGAAATTGTTGTACGTTACAAGAGTCCATATTTCGGCCATATCTTCAGCGGCGGTTATTCTTCCGGATATTACAGCTATATATGGGCAGAAGTTTTGGATGCCGATGCTTATCAGGCTTTTAAGGAGACAAGCCTCTTTGACCAGAAAACAGCCCTGGCGTTCAGGAAAAATATTCTTGAAAAAGGCGGGACAGAGAATCCTATGACGCTTTATAAGCGGTTCAGAGGAGCTGAACCCAAGATTGATGCTGTGCTGAAGCGGAAAGGGCTTAAATAGGAGAGGGAATTATGAGAAAAAACGCCAAGTTTTTCCACTCTATTCAAATACTTGTGCTGGTGATTTTTATTATAGGATTTATAACCGGGACCGCAGAAGCACAAAAAAAGGTCACATCTCCCAAAGATTTCTTTGGATTCGAACTCGGCAGCGATAGAAAGATAGCACGCTGGGATAAAATCGTCGACTACTTCAAACTTCTGGAGAGCGAAAGCAGAAAGATCAAGGTAGTCAATATGGGCCCCTCAACCGAGGGCAATCCCTTTCTTCTGGTGATCATCTCCGCTCCGGATAACCTGGCAAATCTGGACCGATTGCAGGAAGTAAATGCCAGGATCAGCGACCCGCGTGGTGTCGAAGAGGCAGAGATTAAAAAGTTGGTAAAGGAGGGAAAGGCAGTCATGTGCCAATCCATGAGCCTCCATGCCACCGAGATCGGAGGCACACAAATGGCACCTGAGCTGACATATGACCTTTTAACCCGGGACGATGATGAGACACAGCGTATCCTGAACAACGTGGTCTTCTTCATGATACCTTGCTTCAACCCGGACGGTGAGATCATGGTTACCGACTGGTATCGAAAAACCCTGGACACGGAGTACGAGGGCGCCGGTCTTCCCTGGCTCTACCACAAATACGTAGGGCACGACAACAACAGGGATGGCGACTTTCTCAACATGATCGAGTCGGTATATGCAGCCAAGATATTGTTCCGGGACTGGGTTCCCCAGGCTTACATCGATCATCACCATATGGGAAGCTATGGAGCCCGGCTCTATGTTCCTCCTTACTGTGAGCCTATTCGTCCTTATGCCGATCCTCTCATCTGGCGGGAGCATAGTTGGTACGGTGCCCACATTGCATACAAGCTGGAGGAAAATGGTAAAACCGGTATCATCAACGCAGCCCAGTTTTCCGGCTGGGGTCATTTCGGATGGCACTGGATCACTCCTTTCCACAATATCGCAGGGATGCTTACTGAGTCCGCCAGTGCAAAACTGGCAACACCCATCTATATCCACCCTGAGCAGCTGCGCGGTGGGGGCCGTCAGTTTCCAGAATATAAGGCCCAGACTACCTTCCCCCATCCATGGCCAGGCGGTTGGTGGAGACTTCGGGATATTGTAGAGCAGCAGAAGATCGGGTCATGGGCACTTCTAGACCTGGCGGCACGAAATAAAGAAACAGTGCTCTGGAATGCCTATTTGAAAGCCAAACGGCAGACAGAGCGGGGTGCTCAGGGTAAACCTAGAGCTTATATCATCCCGCAAAATCAGCATGATACCTTGACCGCTGTAAAAATGATAAATACCCTTTTGATGTCCGGTGTCGAGATCAAGCAAGCAAAAGAAGCATTCAACGTCTGCGGTGTTATCTATCCGGAAGGTTCCTTTGTTATCTCACTAGCGCAGCCCAAGATGGGTTTGATCCGAAACTTACTTGGACGAACATTTTACCCTGACAATGATTGGACCCGGAACGATGACGGTTCTCCGGTGCGGCCTTATGACATGGCTACCCACACCATGTACGAGTTCATGGGTGTTCGTGTCGACCCGATTAACGAGGCGGTTAAAGGCGACTTTCAGATACTCACCAGTAAGGTACCGGTATCCGGGAATGTCGAGGCAGGTGGATCGGGTTATGTGCTTGACGGCAGGCTGAACGCCAGCTTTAAAGCAGTAAATCTCCTTCTAAAGAAAGGGGTCGCGGTTCGGCGTGTTGACAAGGCATTCTCAGGACTCCGCCCCGGCGACTTCATCGTATCCCAAGGAAAGGAGTCTTTCCTCAAGGATGTGGCAGAGCAGACAGGATTTGATTTCAAAGCACTGAAAAGTGAGATAAAAGAAGGTACTCACAATGTCAAGCGGCCGCGCGTAGGCATGTATCAGCGCTACTGGGGCGGCAACATGGACGAGGGCTGGACTCGATTTCTCCTCGAACAGTTCGAATTCCCTTATAAGTCCCTGATGGACGTTGATATCAAAAAGGGGAACCTGAACGAGAAATATGACGCCATAATCCTGCCGAACGATTCGACGGGTATGATCATGGGTGATATAAGCGGCAGATACCGCCGCTATTTATCGTCGGTTCCTCCAGAATATCGAAGCGGCATCGGAAAAGAGGGCCTCGAAGCGCTGAAAGCATTTGTGAAAAATGGAGGAACACTGGTAACGCTCGGAGAGGCATGTAGCTTTGCGATCGAAAAGTTCGAATTGAGCGTTTCAAATGCCGTGGACAATCTCAGCACGAAAGAATTTTTCTGCCCTGGTTCGACTCTTAAAGTGAACTTCGACAACTCTCATCCGCTAGCTTATGGTATGCCTTCAGAAGGCCTGGTTCTCTTCTCGTCAAGCCCGGCGTTCGTGATCATCCCAAACGACCACAATGAATTGTATGAGATCGTTGTCCGCTACCAAGACAGGGATCTACTGCAGAGCGGCTGGCTCATCGGGGAAAAGCATCTAGCCAACCTGGCAGCGATGGTCAATGCTGTATACGGCAAAGGTCAGGTGGTTCTTATCGGATTTCGGACCCAGCACCGCTCCCAGACGCACGGCACTTTCAAGCTGCTCTTCAACGCTCTAATGCGCTGAAAATTGATTTTATAAGAATTTACTTTTTGTGCTTGCCCTGGTTCATTATCATTTTTACTCGTACTTCAACACATCAATAGGATTAGCAAGGGCGGATTTGAGGGCCTGGTAACTGACCGTGAGCAGGGCGTTCAATAAAGTTAACTTTTTCACAAGTCGTGTCGTTTGCCCTCTGGTGCAAGGTCTTTGATCAATACATAGGTTGTAATAATACTACTCATTCTTCCGCTGGGGATGAATGACCTTGATTTTAAGGTTGTGTTCTTGTTGAAAACAAGGGGCCTAGTATACAGAGGGGATTCAGGAGTCGGATTACTACCGTCTGTTGTGAAACGTATTTTGCCTATATCGATCTGGCTTTTTATCTCGAGAGCATCGGTCTTATCCAGATTGACCACATTGTCTACCAGCGGAGTCGGAATACGAAAGTTGGCCTCCATCTTCATATATCTTTCATATTGCTGCTGCAAGCGGATGGCAAAATCATCCCAGTCTCGTGTTTGTTTAGGAGACCATACGATTTCTGAAAGAGCACTGATTCTGGGCATGAGCATGTATTCGGCATATTCCTCGGTAGCAATATACTCGGTCCAGAGAGTTGCCTCGGCTCCGAGAATATGTTTTTTCTGCTTTTTTGTCAGAACTTCAGGAATGGGTTCGAACTCATATACTTTTTCTATCGGAGCCCAGTATCCAATAGCGAGTGGTTCTATCTCACTATCGGCCTGATAACCGTCAAAGTATAGGTGGGAGTAGGGGACCATTATCACATCATGGCCTTGTGTTGCAGCATCGATTCCGCCTTCGATACCTCTCCACGACATGACAGTGGCATCAGGTGACAGTCCGCCTTCAAGAATTTCATCCCAGCCGATAAGTTTTCGGCCTTTATAATTGAGAAATTTTTCGATTCGCTTGATAAAATAACTCTGCAGTTCACCTTCGTCTTCGAGTCCCTCATCTTTTATGCGCTGCTGACATTTAGGGCACTCCTTCCATCGATCTTTAGGGGCTTCATCGCCTCCGATATGTATGTATTTTGATGGGAACAACTCTATGACTTCTGTCAGAATATCTTCCAGGAACTTAAATGTTTCATCATTTCCAGCACAATATATATCCTTGGAAACACCCCATTTTGTCCTGACTTCAAAAGGGCCTCCGGTGCATGAATATTCAGGGTAAGCTGTCAGTGCTGCTACAGAATGGCCCGGTATTTCTATTTCAGGAATGATTGTTATAAAACGCTTTCCGGCATACTCCACTATTTCTTTGATTTCTTCCTGTGTGTAATAACCGCCGTACTCTATGCCGTCGTATTCTTCGGTTTTTTCAATGATCGTTTCCTTGCGTATCGACCCCACCTCAGTTAGTTTTGGATATTTTTTGATTTCAATTCTCCAGCCCTGATCTTCGGTAAGGTGCCAGTGAAAAGTATTTATCTTATGCATGGCAAGATAGTCGATGTACTTCTTGATGAATGATACAGGGAAAAAATGTCGGCAGACATCCAGATGCATACCCCGGTATGGAAATCTTGGGAAATCTTTGATGACAGCAGCTGGAATTGTCCAGACGATATCTGAGTTTTCATTGGCACTGCGCTCGATTTCTGGCGGAAGCATTTGACGGATGGTTTGGACAGCATAAAATAATCCCTTTGCATGATTGGCTTTAACCGTGACTGATTTGCTTATTGATTTTAGCTCGTAGCCTTCTTCACCGAGTTTGCCTTTTGAAAGGTTTGAGGAAAGCAGTATGAAATTGCTGTCTTGGACAGCACCGGAAGATTCAGTGACCAGTAGATTCATTCCGCTGGCCTTTTTTATTATTTCTCTAAAATATTCACCGACAGATTCTGTATTTTCCCTACCTTCAAAAAGAATTCTTGTTTTGTCGTCAATAATAAAGTTCCCCTTTTTGTGAACTACTCTTACAGGTTTCGGAATAATTTTTATCTCTTTTACGGCCTCTTTCTTTATTTTTAAAGCCGGTTTTGAGATAATGCCGCATCTAAAGAGGGAACTAGCAGCTATCATTACAAGAAAGACAAATTGCAGGTAATTCATTTTAGCTTTCATTACAGAACCACCTCCTTCTTATGAAAAATAAAGAAAACGCGTGTATAAAACGCTGCATAAAAGCCGGCGGAAGTGAGAATTGCGTTTTTTGTTATAGTATTTGTCTCCTATTTCAGCACTTTGATCCGGATGTTGCGGAACTCTATGCGGGAACCATGGCCGAGAAAACCAATATGGCCTTTATCTCGCTTAAGACCCGGATGATCCTGTCCGTCTATGGTTCCGGATTTGCTTGCTTGGTCGATATCGGTATCAACGATTGTGACACCATTGAGATTTACCGTAATATTTCTGCCTCTGGCAGTTACTTCCTCATAGTTCCACTTGCCAACTGGCCTGAGATGACCTCGTTTGGCCGGGACAACACCGTAGATAGAACCGTGGTACTGATAGGGCTTTAGGTCCTTGTATATATGGGCAGTATTGTCCAGTATCTGGAGTTCCATTCCAACATATGCAGCATCTCCAGTCAGGGGTGCGCGAATCCCCAGACCGTTGTTTGCTCCAGGAGTAAGCTTGAATTCAAAGCGCAGGATGAAGTCACTGTACTCTTTTTCCGTGTATAGGTTCCCGCTGCTGTGCTCTGGATATATGACAATCTTGCCCTCTTCGGCCACATATCCATTGGTATCGCCTGTCCACCCGCTAAGGTCTTTGCCGTTGAATAATTGTTCGAAACCCTCTGTGATTTCATTCTCGGTCAGCCCGGTGTGATATTTCTCGGGGATAATCTCATGGATAAAGATATTACGGAAATAAAGTGGACTGTTATGCGACTGGAGTTCTATCTGTCCGGTCGGATAAATCGGTTTGTCTCTTTCCCAGTAGTTTTCCATTACTACATTATTAACTACCAGAACATCGTTCAAGTGAACAGTTACCCGATCGCCTATCATCTTGATTCGGAAACTGTTCCATTCTCCAATGGGATTATCTACACATTTCAGCGGTTTGTTAGGATTTTTCTTATTATTATACAGTCCGCCAGAGCCTTCAGGCCATTGTTCTGGATCCCAGATTTGTACTTGAGGCGACCCGCGGAGATAAATGCCGCTGTCACCATGTTTTTCGATTTTCCAGTCCGCCAGCAGTTCGAAATCAGTATAGTCTCTTGAAGTACAGAGGCTGTGTCCTTTGCCGTCAAAAACGAGGGTCCCGTCAACGACCTTCCAATGCTCATTCATGAACGAATCAGCCTCTGCCTGAGCTTTATTCAATTCTTCAGAAGTCATTTTTGCCCGGCTCACAGGGTCTCCCACAAGGCCTTTCCAGCCTGACAGATCTTTGCCGTTAAAGAGAGGATGAAATCCTTCCTGTTCCAGAATAGTTCCGATATATTTCTCAATCCTTTCCTGTTCATAGCTGTCTTCGATGAGGCTGGTTGATTTCTTTAGTGCTGATATTACCTCGGGCCCGCTGAGCCCTGTCTCATCTCCAGTTTTAGGCATTGCAATTCTTGCTGCAGTCCATGCGGCAGTAGATTGAGAATTCTCGTCGTCCATATAAGATACTGCAAGTTTAAGCGAATCCATGGTTTTTATATCTGCAAGTCCGGAGAGCACGATATTTGTAGCTTCGGTTTCTGTCTCAATATCCAGGGCCTCTTTTAACAGGCTCAATTTTTCTTCGGGAGGCAGTTCGGCCTTATTCACGAGGCGTACGTATCCTTTGAGACTGACCAGTTGATGTTCTTTGTTCTCAGTATTTCGACAAATATTGAGCAGTGCATCCACAGCTCTGAGTTCTGGCCAATCCGCCAGGGTAAGGACAGCAGCATTTTTAATTACAGGGTCTTTGTTTTTTGTCTCTGCGGCTACGGTTTGAAGCGCATGCTCTCCGCCTATTTTTGCAAGCGGCATCAGCAGGTCGACCCGTTTTGTGCCCTCTGTTTTTTCCATCGCAGCAAGCAGCAGTTCAGCACGTTTTTCTTGATCTGGGATTAGATTAGCACTTGCTATAATGGCATTTTGTGTGGCTGCTATTTCTGAGCTGTCTGTAATTGATAGCAGAATATCGATTAAGCGCGGCAAATCTCTTTCGCTTACAAGATTTTCGAGTCCGGAAAGAGCAGCAAGCCGGACTGAGTCATCTTCGCTCTTTGTCTGGGCAAAGACGATATCCAGATGTTCTTTTGCATGCCGTTCGGATAGCATTTCTATCAAAGCGGCACAGGCTAAAGGCGGGTAGGATTCCAATGATTCTGCTGCTTTGGAAACTACCTGGGGGCCGGGCAAACACATGAGGGTTTGTTTCAAGACCGCAATTTCGTCTTCCTTGCCTGTCTGCATGAGCGCAAATAAATCAGAAATTACCTTATCACCTCCGAGTCGTGCTGCTGCTTGGATTGCAGCCATCCGGACAGATTTTTCTCCGCACTTTAATGACTCAAGAATGACAGGAAGTGCTGATTCATCTTTTCGTCGTCCTAACATGGCTATTATTTCGGCCCGGGGTTCTGGCGGAACATCGGCCATTTTTTCGATCCATCTTGCTGTTGTTTTTTCACCCTGCACAGTGCTGGCAAGTGCAAGAGCTCGCCAGCGGAGTTCTTTATTCTGACTGTCCATGCATGCCAGGAGGTCTTCGAAGACATTCTCGCCTAGATTTGCTGCCAGTACACTTAAAGCACTGCAAGGGATATTGGTCTCATGGAGTGCTGTGTAGTTTTTAATAAGGCTGCGGCAGATCCTTGCCGCCTGCTCTTTTCTTCCTGATTCGGCTAGACGCTGCGCATATAGTAAGTATAGGGAAGGAGCCTTTGCTCTTTCGTATGGAGATGCTGATACTGAAACTTTATCCAGTACTTTCTCAGATGAGGGATCACCTATATTAGCAAGAGCGTATAATGTTACACTCCGGAGGTTTTTATCTCTACTGGCTGCATATTCCATGATTTTTTTTGTTGCCCTTTTACTTCGAAGTTCCCCGAGAGCTTTGATAACTGTAGTCTTTTTTGCACCCGTGGAATAATCAATTGATTTTAAGAGTGCCTTTTCTGCTTCAGGTGTACGGATTGCTAGCAGTGCCTGAACTGCTGGTTCACATAGCCTGTTATTCAGGAGAAATCTGCTTAAGGGTTTTACAGATTCTTTTTTTCCTGCAAGTTGAAGTTGACGGATCAAAAAAGCCTTAACCTCGCTGTTTGTGGCTGATTCCAGTGCCTTGATGACTGCTTTGGCATACATTTCACGCTCTTTTTCAGCACCTGTTCTATTTACATAAGTTGCCAGGCCGTTAAGGGCAAAGCGGACTCTGGTATCGTCACCTGTCCCTGGGGAGGTCAGCATCCTGCAAATTTCAAGAATTCCTGCCGGGCCAAGCCGGATGAGTTCAGAAGCGTATTTGTCTCTTTCCGCGGTATCACTGGCAGGAAATTTGGCCAGGGTGTCCACAACTTTTGTCTTCAGCGTTCTTACATCGTCTGAAGCTGTGACTGAAGAAGCGATAAACAGTAACCCTAAAATCATTATTATTATTGACTTTTTGTTAATTTTCATATTTGTTGCTCCAAATAAAATCTGATTTATAGATGCCATGGTGCGCGCATTGGTTGATGGACAAGACGGTTTGCCTCTTCATCACCGATAAAGCGCTGTTTATTCGGGTCAAAACGAAGCGGTCTTCCTAAGCGGACTGCAATCTTGCTCAGATTTACAATGGTACAGGAACGATGCCCATTTTCTTCGTTTAGGGCAAACTTTTTCCGTGTTCGGACTGCCTCTGTAAAATCTGTCACCTGCGGTTCAGGATCTGGCAAAGCAGCCAGTTTTTCTTTTAAATTAGGAATGTCAGATTCAAAACCTTTGAATAATTTTCCGTTCGGCCCTTCAATAAAAGCGGCATTTTTATCTTTATTTTCACCATCCAGAATGATTTTGCAGCCATCCGCGTATTTCAGCTGAATGCGCCGCCAGCTTCCACAGGCATCAGGATGCTGCTGTGGACAGTCGGCTTCGATTTCGACAGGGCTTGTGTTATCTTTGTCAAGAATATATTGAACAGGGTCAAGGTAATGCATCCCCATATCTCCGAGTCCGCCTCCGTCATAATCCCAGTATCCTCGAAATGTGCCGTGTACTCGATGGGGATTATAGGGCTTATAAGGCGCAGGTCCAAGCCACATGTTGTAGTCCAGTTCTTTAGGTACAGGTTCTGGTTTTATGTTTGTTTTTCCACTCCAGTAAAATTTCCAGTCAAAACCCGTTATTCCGCTGACCGTCACTTTTAAAGGCCATCCCAGCATACCGCTTTGGACCAACTTTTTGATCGGTTTGACTGTTGTTCCAAAACCGTAATATTGGTCTTTAAATCTGAACCACGTATTGAGCCTGAAGATTCTGCCGTTTTTTTGTACCGCCTCGACAACTTTTTGCCCTTCGCCGATTGTCCGGGTCATTGGCTTTTCGCACCAGATATCCTTGCCTGCCTCAGCCGCAGCGATTGAGATTAATGCATGCCAGTGCGGAGGTGTTGGGATGTGTACAATATCGATATCCGAGCGTTCAAGGACTTCTCGGAAGTCTTTGTATCCTCTGACTCCGGACCCGGCGATTTCAAGCGCTGTATTTAGATGATTCTCATCAACATCACATACTGCAAGGAGTTTTGCTCCTGGATACCGGAGATGTCCCTTTCCCATACTGCCAACTCCTATGACGGCTTTTGTCAGTTGATCGCTTGGTGCTGTATAGCCTGAGCCCCCGAGCACATAACGCGGTATGATTGTAAATGCAGCGGAAGCAGCAATTGTGTGCTTGATAAAGTCACGCCTGGTGATTGATTTTTTCCCTGTCATGTCAATCTCCTATGGATGAAATATAATAACGGACATTCATGTTTATTTCGAATGTCATGTTATGGTCTATTTTACACTAAGAATTTCCTTTCGGAAATACTTCTTTTTGTAATGTTTTGTCCGAACTCTATAGTGTCTTTTGACTATTTTATAAAGATAAGAGTTTGGATTAAATACAAAAAGGATGATAATATTATCAGACAGGAGGAATCACGATGGAAAATAAGCCGATCGCTCTCGTTACTGGTGCAGGTCAGGGTATTGGCCGGGGGATTGCAATCGAATTGGCAAAAAATGGATTTGCTGTTGTGGGAAATGACATCAAATACAATCCTGAAAACAAACAAACCGGGCTTTTTGAAGTAAAAGAACGAGTGGAAGAATTAAATGCTGTTTTCCTGCCTGTTCAAGGGGATATTTCCTCATTAGATGACCATGAGGAAATCTTGAATAAAGTCCTCGATAGGTTTGGAAGGCTTGATGTACTGGTAAACAATGCCGGGGTAGCACCCGAAAAGAGATTGGATGTTCTTGAAACAACTCCGGAAAGTTTTGACAGGCTTATGTCTGTAAATACAAGAGGAACGTTTTTTTTAACACAGAAAATCGCCAACCAGATGATAAAGCAGATTGAACAGGAATTACCGCTGAAGCCGTGCATTGTTTTTATATCATCGATCTCTGCATATGTCTCATCACCTTCCAGGGCAGAATACTGCATTTCCAAGGCTGGACTCAGCCAGGCGGCAAGAATTTTTGCAGATCGCTTATCTGAGTACGGAATAAATGTTTATGAAGTCCGGCCGGGAATAATTAAAACAGACATGACCGCCCCTGTTCAGGGAAAATATGATAGGCTTATCGCAGAAGGCTTGATTCCCCAAAAACGTTGGGGCCTCCCAGAAGATGTCGGGAAAGCTGTTGTTGCACTTGTGAAAGGATACCTTGGATATTCCACCGGACAGATTATTGAAGTCAGCGGCGGAATGAATATACGGCGGCTGTAACTTTCAATTGATGGCCTGCCGCCGGTTATAAATAAGAAGGAGGCTGTGAGGGATGAAAAGATCCGGGAAAATTTTTTCAGAGCTTAAACTTAACCGACTGATTGCTCTTCTTAACCCTAGTAGTATTGAAGAATGTGTTACAGCCTATGAGACTTGTAAGTCTTATGGAGTCATCCTTGAAATTGCTTTTCGCTCTGAATATGCAGTTGAAGGCATCAAAGCTGTCATTAAAAAATATCCTGATGCTCTTTTGCTTGCAGGCACTGTAATGACCCGCAGACAGGCTGAGGATGCTATAAGTGCAGGAGCTTCTGGAGTAGTATCAGCGGATTATATCCCTGAAGTAGTGGCTGCCTGTGTGAATAAGGATATAATGTGCATACCAGGCGGATTGTCAGATGCTGGAAAGCAGCTTGCTCAGAAAGCCAAAGAATATGGATGCTCTCTTGAGGAGCTAAGGAAAAAATATCCCTATCAGTGGGTCTACAAATTGTTTCCTGCTTTTGCTGGGAATATTTCAAATGTAGAACTTTCATGTTCATGGAAAGGGCCTTTTAAGGATCTAACTGTAATCTATACAGGGGGAATTAATCTTTCAACGCTTAAACAGGCAGTACAGATAGATCCGGAAGGAATTTTTTGTGCTTCTGCCTTGGTCAAACACGTAAAGGAGCCTTCCAGGATGAAAGCAGAAATCGAACAGTGGAAAGAAGTCTTAAGGCAAAAAGAACACAAGCCGGCTGCGGTTCCAATAAAAAAACATTCTGATTACTACCACAGAGATAAAGTGGTTACTTTCGGAGAAATGATGATACGTTTGTCTCCGTCTAAAGGGATCAGATTTAAACAGGCTAAAAGTTTTGATGTATATTTTGGCGGAGCCGAAGCCAATGTTGCTGTTTCCCTTGCTCAGTTCGGGCTAAATCCTGTTTTTGTTACGGCATTTCCCGGAAATGACCTTGGGGATAAAGCATGCAGCACATTAAGGATGTTCGGGGTTGATACGCAGTTTATTGTTCGAAAAGGAAATCGTTTAGGGATTTATTATCTGGAACATGGTTCGGGCCCGAGGTCGTCAAAAGTAATCTATGACCGAAGTCATTCATCAGCTTCAGAAATAGTTCCCGAAGATTTGGATTGGGAGAGAGTGCTGCATGGTGCGAAGTGGTTTCACTGGACAGGAATTACTCCAGCCTTGAGTGATTCTGTTGCAGATGCTTTGCGTGAAGGATTGGAAGTTGCACGAAGGAAAAGAATACCTGTTAGCGTGGATTTGAATTACCGCAGGAAACTCTGGAGTAGAGAAAAAGCATGTAAAGTTATGGAGAGCCTGATGCCTTTTGTGGATATTTGTATCGGAAACGAAGAAGATCCGACAGATATATTTGGCTTAAAGCCAGAAGGGACCGATGTTTTTGCAGGAAAATTGAGTATCGAAGGATATAAAGAGATTACAAAGGCTCTTGCAAAGCGTTTTGGATTTAAAAAGGTTGTGCTGACGCTCAGGGAAAGCATATCCGCTTCTGAAAATTTCTGGTCAGCCTGCTTATTTGACGGGAAAACTTTTATCCAGAGCCCCAAATATCATGTAAGGATTATTGACCGCGTAGGAAGCGGTGATGCTTTCGCTGCTGGCTTGATTTACGGTATTATAACGGGAAAATCAGATTCTGAGGCGCTTTCTTTTGGCGTCGCTGCTGCCTGTATTAAGCATTCGATATTCGGCGATTTTAATATTGTCAGTATAAAGGAGGTGGAGCATTTTCTTGCAGGAGGGATAACCGGACGAGTCCAGAGATAAAAAAATAATAAAATATTATTCGTGAATAATCCAGGCTATTTGACCCTTATTTTTATTTGTAATAAGATTTCTGCGTAATTGTGTTTTTTCTTGGATATTAAAAAAAAGATGCGTTCTAAAACTCTGTATCTGCTGTGTAATGCCCACCTTGATCCGGTCTGGCTGTGGGAATGGGAGGAAGGTGCAGCAGAGGCCCTTTCGACTTTCCGAATGGCAGCCAGTCTCTGTGAAGAATTTGAGGAATTTGTTTTTAACCATAATGAGGCACTTCTTTATCAGTGGGTTGAAACATACGAACCCGAGCTTTTTGTGAAAATCCAGGAACTTGTGAAAAAACGGAAGTGGCATGTCATGGGCGGGTGGTATTTACAGCCGGATTGTAATATGCCGAGTGGTGAGTCTTTAGTTAGGCATATTCTGCAAGGCAGGCTTTATTTCAGGAGAAAATTCGGCGAAGAACCTAAGACCGCAGCAAACCTGGATTCTTTTGGTCATTCGAGGGGTTTGGTGCAGATATTGAAAAAATCGGGTTATACATCATACCTATTCTGCCGTCCGGATAAGAATGAACTGACGCTTCCAGTAGACGATTTTGTGTGGGTTGGGTATGATGGCTCAGAGATATTCGCACATCGTGCCCGGGACCATTACAACTCAGAGAGAGGTAAGGCCAGTGAAAAAGTCATGCGATGGATAGAAGAAAATCCTTCTCGTCAAACTGGACTTTTGCTCTGGGGAATCGGTAACCATGGAGGGGGTCCTTCAAGGGAAGACATTAAGAAACTTCGCGATTTGAATGGTGAAAAGTCAGAGTGGAAAGTTTGCCATGCGACACCCGAGGCCTATTTTGAAAAGCTGGATCAGAATAAAGAGTGCCTTTCCCGCCATGTTGGTGACCTTAATCCCTGGGCAGTGGGCTGCTATACAACCATGGCTCTTGTCAAACAGAAGCACCGTTTGCTGGAAAACATGTATTTTTTAACAGAAAAAATGGTGACGCACGCCGCCCTACAGAAACTTATACATTATCCAAGGAAGGAACTGAATGAGTCTTTGGAAGATCTCCTGTTTTGTGAATTTCACGATGTGCTGCCCGGTTCGTCAGTTTCAGAGGTGGAAACCTATGCTCTCCAGCGCATGGATCATGCCCTGGAAATCCTATCACGGCTGAAAGCCAGAGCGTTTTTTTCTTTGCTTAGTGGGCAGCATGAAGCTCAAGAAGGAGAATTTCCCATATTTGTTTATAACCCTCATCCGTATCCTGTCAACGAGACAATCGTCTGTGAGTTTCAACCGGCAGAGCCGAATTTTAACCGTAATATATTCTGGCTTCCTGAGATTTTCGACAGCAGCCACAGGCCTGTCCCTTTTCAACTGGAGAAAGAGAGCAGTAATGTTTCTATAGATCACCGCAAGAGGGTAGTCTTCAGGGTCGAGTTGGAACCCGGGCAGATGAACCGTTTTTCATGTTGGCTGAATGAAGTTAAAGCTGGGTTGGAGATAAAGGAGAAAAAAAAGGAACCTTTTGTGTTTCGGTCTGATAAATTTGAGATTTCAGTAAATCCAAAGACAGGTTTTATGGACAGCTATGTTGTCAATGGTATCCGGTTTTTAAATCCTGACTCGTTTTGTCCTTTAGTTATTGAGGATTATTCTGATCCTTGGGGAATGAAAGTCCATTCTTTCCGGAATATCAAGGGGCATTTTACTTTAATGACTGGAAAAGAAGCTGCACGGTTTGCCGGAGTCTCATCCTCGGAGTTGAAGCCTGTCCGGATAATTGAAGACGGCCCTGTCAGAACAGTGGTTGAGTCTTTGTTTAAACATGGCCACTCATCTATGTGTATGCAGTACAAGATTCCTAAAAAAGGGAGTGAATTTGAGGTTAAACTGAGGGTGTACTGGAATGAAAAGGATCGAATGTTAAAACTGTCAATCCCGACTCCATTTACAAACGGGGATTGCAAAGGACAGGTGGCATATGGGGTTGAGAGTCATAAGAAAGAAAAAGATGAACTTGTAGTTCAAAAATGGGTGGGCATGATTTCATCTGACCGGAAACATGCTTTGACAGTTATCAATGAAGGAATTCATGGTTTTGATTATGGGGACGGTGAACTTCGGCTTTCACTTCTGCGTTCTGCCGCATATTCTGGCCATCCTATTGGAGAAGGAATTCCTATTGTCCATCAGGACCGATTCGAAGCACGCATAGACCAGGGCGAAAGAGTTTTCCGTTTCTGGGTTAATGGCGGAGATGCTGCCGAACGTTTTGAACTAATAGACCGGGAAGCTCTTATTAAGAACGAGCCAATGGTTGTGCTTTCATGTTCTCCTCCAGGTACGGGGAAAAAACCTTCTCCCACAGTTCAGCTAAGTGATGGAGCGGTTCTAATAACAGCCGTCAAGATGGCCGAGGAGCATAACTGGATGATTATTCGCCTTTTTGAACCGACAGGAAAGGAAAGGCCAGCCCGGATTGTAATTCCTTATATGGACCTTGCATTTAATGTTTCTCTTAATGCTTTTGAAATAAAGACAATGGCCGTTGACCTTGACACAAGGGAAATATTTGAAGTTGACTTGATGGAGAACAAGGTAAGTACTTGAATGACAGATTTCCTGAACAGAGAATAAATTTGACTTAAGCATGATGAAAAACATAAAAAAAATGCCGGTTTCAGTTGTCCTGGTAGGGATGGGAGGTTATGCCCGGTATTACCTGATGACACTGTTGAAGGAATTTTCTCCTGATGAAGTAAAGCTTCTTGCTGTTGTGGATCCTTTTCCTGAACTCTTAAAGCAGCATCATGTATTGAAACAGCAGGGCATCCCGATTATTGATTCGCTGAGCGATTTTTATGGGGAAGGTCATTCTGCAGATCTTGTAATTGTCTCGTCTCCAATCCATTTTCATGTTCAGCAGAGCTGTGAAGCGCTTCATCATGGGAGTAATGTGTTATGTGAAAAACCTATAGGGGCTACGATCCAGGAAGCAGAACACTTGATAAAAGAGAAGAATGATTCAGGCCGTTGGGTCATGATCGGTTACCAGTGGTCCTATTCTGATGCGATTCAATCTTTGAAAAAAGATATTCTTCATGGAGTTTACGGGAAACCACTGCGTTTGAAAACTCTGTGTTTTTGGCCGAGAGATAAGGGTTACTATAAAAGAAACGACTGGGCAGGAAAAAAGAAAGATGAGGCTGACAGATGGATTTTAGACAGCCCTGCAAACAACGCAATGGCGCATTTTTTACATAACATGTTTTATGTCTTGGGCGATAAAGTTCATACAAGCATCAGCCCTGTAGATGTGACAGCAGAGCTGTACAGGACAAATCCTATAGAGAATTTTGATTCAGTTGCTGCTCGTATTCTCACTGCTCAGGGAACAGAACTTCTATTTTATGCTTCTCATGCAGTGTCTCGAGACCAGGGGCCTTTATTCTGCTTTGAATTTGAAAAAGCAGCAGTGATTTATGAAAAATTATCTGACGATATTATTGCAATAGGGCACAGAAATAATGTGAAGTATTATGGTTCACCGGAAGTTCATCATTTCAGCAAGCTTTTTAAAGCAGTGGCTGCAGTGCGGAAACAAGCTTCAGTGCTTTGCGGTCCGGAAGCAGCCCATTCTCAGACATTGTGTGTGAATGGCTTTCAAGAATCTATGCTTAATGCTGCAGAATTTCCTAAAAAATTAACTATGCAGGAAGGAAAAACAAGATGCTGGGTCAAAGGTCTAGCAGAAGCTTTTTACGATTGTTATGAAAAAGAAATTCTTCCAAGCGAAGCAAATATTCCCTGGGCACGCAAAGGGAAATCAATAGATCTCCGTAATTATAACTATTTTCCTGGGGGTGTTTGTCCCGAAGATAAGGAGTGTGATAGAAATGAATCCCCGTGAGCTTGTTCGAAAGACACTTGAGTTTAAATCGCCTGAGAGGATACCGCGTCAGATATGGGTTTTACCATGGGCAGAAGAGCATTATCCGGCCGAAGTGAGCAGGCTGAGGAAAAAATTTCCGGATGATATTTTACCTGCACCTGCAATTTATGAAAAGCCGCTGAAAACAAGTGGTGACCGTTATTATTCTGAGCTTTATGTTGACGAGTGGGGATGCAGCTTTTCCAGCCACCAGAGGGGGATCATTGGAATTGTGAAAAAGCCTTTGATTGCGAAATGGGAAGACCTGGATAATTTTAATGTGCCGGATTCTGTTCTCGATCTTGACAAGGAAGAAGTAAATGTTTTTTGTAAAAATACTGACCGGTTTGTTCTCAGCGGGACTACGCCCAGACCCTTTGAAAGGTTTCAGTTTTTAAGGACAATGCAGCAGGCTCTAATCGATCTGATGGAGCAGCCTCCAGAACTTTCTGAGCTTTTAAATCGCATCCATGCCCTCTATTGCAAGGAAGTTGAAGTCTGGTCTGCCACTGATATAGATGGGATGGCACTGATGGATGACTGGGGGACACAGGATGCTTTGATTGCATCTCCGGATATCTTCCAGCGAATTTTTAAGCCAATGTATAAGGAATATGTGGAGATTGCTCACCATTATGGAAAATATGTATTCTTCCATTCTGACGGGTATATTATAGATATAATTCCTGACCTTATTGAAATTGGGATAGATGCTTTGAACTCACAGATATTTTGTATGGGAATCAAGGAACTGGGTGATCGATTCCGTGGAAAGATTTCGTTTTGGGGGGAGGTTGACCGGCAGGAACTACTGCCTTACGGAACGCGCAATCAGATCGAACACGCGGTCCGCGAAATCTGGCGCGAATTCTATGCAGACGGGGGGGTAATAGCCCAGTGTGAGTTCGGCCTTGAGGCCAGGCCCGAAAATGTATTTTCTGTATTTGAGACTTGGGATTCAGTGAATAGATCTTAAGAGCGTAAAAATCACAAAATTTGAAATTATTTCTGTTCAAATTCATCAGATTTTTGGATATAATGAAATATGCTAAAATTATTTTTTTTCGCTCCACAACGTGCGCATTTCTGCGGAAAGAATTTTTGCTTCAGTTTTAAAAATCTAGTCACTTCATCCGTATATCAAAGGAGAAGTAATGTCTGAATACCGTATTCATAAGCATCCGATTTTATCAGTTGAACCCCGTGAAGAAATCGAGTTTATCTGGAAGGGAAATAAGCTTAAAACAAAGAAAGGGGAGATGCTTGCGTCTGCTCTTTTTGCAAATGGCATCCGCATCTTCGGACATCACACAAAAGACAATGCTCCTCAGGGGATTTTCTGTGCCAACGGGCAGTGCGCCCAGTGCCTTGTGTTAGCTGATGGCAGGCCGGTGAAGTCATGCATGATTCCCGTAAAGTCAGGCATGAGGGTGGAACCTTTAAACGGGCTGCCTGAACTGCCCGCTGTAAACAAAATACCGTCAATGTCTAAAATTGAGACAATTGATATACCTGTGCTCATCATCGGAGGAGGGCCATCGGGAATGTCGGCAGCGATCGAGCTTGGAGAACGCAGCATAGAGACTCTGATTGTTGATGATAAGCACCGTCTTGGAGGAAAGCTTGTCCTTCAAACACATCGATTTTTTGGATCTATCGATGCTGTCTATGCAGGAACACGCGGAATTGATATAGCAACAAAACTGGAGAAAAAAATCCAGGAGTACAGCTGTATTAAAACGTGGATTAACAGCTCGGTCCTTGCTGTTTTCAGTGATCAGACCGTAGGTATTTTATATAACAATGATACGTATAAAATAGTAAAGCCGGAAGTGCTTCTGGTTGCAGCTGGAGCACGTGAAAAATCTCTGGTCTTTAAGGGGAACACTTTACCGGGGGTATATGGGGCTGGAGCCTTTCAGACTCTGGTTAACCGGGATCTTATAATGGCTTCTGAGAGATTATTTATTGTAGGGGGAGGGAATGTCGGCCTCATAGCTGGATACCATGCACTCCAGGCCGGTATAAAAGTAGTGGGTCTTGTTGAGGCAATGTCTGAGTGCGGCGGATATAAGGTTCATAAGGATAAGCTTGTCCGCATGGGTGTTCCCATATATACATCACATACAATAATTAGTGCAAACGGGGATGAACAGGTTGAGTCAGTCACTGTTTCAAAAATCGATAAGAATTTTAAGCCTATCCCAGGCACTGAAAAGTCTTTTAAATGTGATACCGTACTTATTGCTGTTGGACTGGATCCGATTGACGAGTTTTATCAGAAGGCTGAGGAGTATGGAATGACATCTTTTGCAGTAGGGGATGCAGAAGAGATTGCAGAAGCATCGGCTGCGATATTTTCAGGAAAGATCAAAGGCTTGGAAGTTGCGCGTGCTCTGGGTATTGATG
Organism: Candidatus Aminicenans sakinawicola JGI OTU-1; assembly: GCA_000493965.1. Taxonomy (GTDB): domain Bacteria; phylum Acidobacteriota; class Aminicenantia; order Aminicenantales; family Aminicenantaceae; genus Aminicenans; species Aminicenans sakinawicola. The sequence goes on along the minus strand of AWNV01000019.1, from coordinate 12,945 downwards.
TTGGAGAGATACCAGAAGAATGGTACCATACGGCAGAGATTCTCAAGTCAAATCCTGGAAAAACTTTAAAAGAGCCAATTCTCCCCCCAGAGGGCGATGTATTTCCTGTTTTACATTGCACGCAGGAGATTCCCTGCAATCCCTGTGTATCTGTATGCCCAATGAACCTGATTCATATTGATGAAGAAGACATCCGCCGTCTTCCTGAATTTATAGGAGAGAGAGACGGCAAACACTGTATAGGATGTGAGAAGTGCGTGGTAATCTGCCCTGGGCTGGCAGTTACTCTTGTAGATTATCGTAAAGACAGGGAGATGCCTACTGTGACAATAGCTTATGAATTTTTAAGGGAAAGTATTAATGAAGGGGATAAGGTGATTGTTCTTGATTGTGAAGGTGAAGTGTTGGGCAAAGTAGAAGTCATCAAGGTGCGGGCTATTTTGCGAAATGACCGGACTGTGTTGGTTAAAGTAAAGGCGCCAGAGAAGTATGCAAGACGTATTGCAGGTATACGTATGCAGGATCCTGAAGTGACCAGGGCTATGGTTGAAGTTGAGGATCGCATATTGGATGATACTATGGTCTGCCGTTGTGAAAGAGTGACTGCAGGTGAAATAAGAGAGCTTATCCATAAGGGTTACCGTGATTTGAACGAGATTAAAGCTGTGACACGTGCAGGGATGGGTGCATGCGGCGGCAAGACGTGCAGCCCGTTGATTCTGCGCCTTTTTCAAGAAGAAGGAGTGCCGTTGGAGGAAGTTACAGAGAATGTCAAACGCCCTCTTTTTATGGAGGTACCGCTGGGGACTTTTGCTGGAGTTGAGGAGAAAGAAAATGAGTGACATCTCGCGATATGACGTGGTTATTATTGGTGCAGGGAGCGTTGGTGTGCCGGCAGCTCTAGCAATGGCTGAGGCCGGTGTAAAAGTTTTGGTTTTGGAGCAGTTCCCAAGCCAGGGGCAGGGATCAAATAAGGCAGCTATTGGAGGAATCCGTGCTACACATTCTGATCCTGCAAAGATTCGTCTCGGTTTACGCACCCTGGAAATCGTCTCTAGGTGGAAAGAGAAATACGGGCATGATATTGAATGGCAAAAGGGTGGCTATGCATTTGTTGCTTACCGCAAGAGCGAAGAAGATATCCTCAAGGAATTACTACAGATCCAGCATTCTTACGGCCTTAATATTGACTGGTATGACAAGGATGATATGTTAAAGGTAATTCCTGACCTCAATACGAAAGGTCTAATAGGAGGCACGTTTTCACCTGATGATGGCCACTGTTCAACAATACTGGCAGGACATGCATTCTATGATGAAGCCAAGCGTGCTGGAGCGTTGTTTCGTTATAACGAAAAAGTGACTCAGATTAAGCTTAAAAGCGGCGCCGTCCAGGCTGTAAAAACAAATAAAGGGGAATATTATACTGATGTAGTTGTTAATGCTGCTGGCGCATGGGCCAAAGAAGTTGGAGCTCTTGTTAGGATGGACCTTCCTGTAAATCCGGAATCTCACGAAGGAGGGATTACAGAGCCGGTTTCGCATTTTCTTGACCCTATGGTGGTGGATATCCGTCCTGCTTTTGGGTCAGAGAACTATTACTATTTTCAGTTGGCCAGTGGGCAGGTTGCATTTTGTATTACACCATCTCCAAACATCCCGGGTTTTGACTGCCGTGAGACAAGCACTTTTCTGCCTATGATAGCGCGGCGGATGGTTGGTTTAATGCCAAGGCTGGCAAATATCAGAGTGAGGCGAACATGGCGGGGCCTATACCCGATGACGCCTGACGGATCTCCTATCGCAGGGTGGTCAGATGAAATAAAGGGGTTTTTATCAGCGGTTGGGATGTGTGGCCAGGGATTTATGCTTGGCCTGGCACTTGGAGAACTTTTGGCAAGAATGGTCACACAAGAGAGCCTTTCCCGGGAGGATCAGGAAATGTTGGATATTCTATCCCCTTCCCGTGAGTTTAAGGCTCAGGAAGCCTTAAAATAGAACTGTTGTCCAAAATGAAAGCCATAGAGGTTTTACAAAACGTCTATAAAGTCAGGATCCCTGTCAAAGGATATCCTGTTGAAAGAACTGTAGCAGAGGATATTGTAAAGTTCTTCGACATGGATATTGATATTCAGCCTGTGGAACAGCCGGATATGAAGTCTGAAACCGGAGTATTCAATATTTCTGTAGTGACAGAGGAACTAAAGGAGATGGTATTTAAACAGAGTAGTAAGCTTCCCTCTGGAAAGGAATGGGTGTATTTCAGTATAGATGAAAACAACTGCTGCTGGCTTATCAGCTCAAAGCCCTATTTTCTTTATGCGGCTTTTTCTTATGTCAAGGAAAAGCTAATGGAATATGAAGTTTCTTATTTAAAAAATTGGATGCGTGAAATTAGTTTTCCTTTAATGAAATCGACTTTTGACCTTTTTCTTACGCAGTATGCCCGTAATATCCGCAGTTTTAACCGTAAACAGTACGTCCGTGAGTATGCACGCCTTGGTTTTACTCATATTGAGGTCAATGCCCTGGCCGCATCTACTCCATGTGAGGAAGGAGTCCCTGGAGAATTTTATCCTGATTTTTATACTTACTGTCCTGCTCTTGATCAATTTGTTGCCAGCAGGTTGAATCAGGGGATTTATCCTGAGGAATACCTTCAAAAAAACATTGATCTTTTAAAAGAGAATGCAAACACTGCTATTCGATACGGCCTTACTCCAGGCCTTCTTTGCTTTGAGCCGCGCTCTGTTCCAGAGGATTTTTTTAAAAGATATCCTACTTTGAGAGGAGCAAGGGTTGACCACCCTTTTCGGAGCTTTAAACCGCGCTTCAATCTTTCTTTAGCTCATCCAGTAGTACAAAAACACTACGCTGAATTGATAATGAATTTACTTAAAGAAGTTCCAGAGCTTGAATTTCTTACTGTCTGGACTAATGACAGCGGAGCAGGATTTGAGCATACAAAGTCCCTGTATGTCGGAAGAAATGGAGGGGCATATTTAATACGGGAGTGGAAAGATGATGATGAAATCGTTCAAGCTGCTGCTGCAAACATCATCAATTTTTTCAGACTTCTGCGTGATGCAGCTTACAAGATTAACCCACACTTCAGGATTATTGCCCGTTTGGAACCGTTTTATGGGGAACAGAAGTACTTGTGGCCTGAACTGGGAGACCGGATCGATGTGGAAGCAAACTCGTTTTTATCTAAAGGATGGGAAAGCAATTATCCCCATCCAAGATATGAAGATATCAAGGTTTCGGGTTCAGCTTATCAAAATAAGGTGCTGGACAGAGAGAAAGGCCCCATAGAAGAACTGCGTTCCAGAAAGAGCCGGGCTTTCCTAGTTAATTCTTTTAACACTTATTCTAACCACGAACCTCTGCTTGGAATTCCGTTTCCGTGGTTGACTCATGAAAAACTTCGTGCTTCCTGGAATGCCGGAATTCTAAATCTGTCTCATCAAGGAGGTCTTCAGCCTCCGGAAAAAGTTCCTTATGCTGTCAATCAGGAAATATTTTGTTCGTTTCAATTTAATCCTGATATGGATATTGACCAGGAGATATTGGCTGTAGCAGAAAGGTATGTTGGTGAACATGATGCCGGAGATCTGGTCAAGGGATGGCAGTTAACCGAAGAAGCGATACGAAGTTTTATGCCGCTTTCTATCTATACGCATTATGGTGTAGTGTGGCAGCGTTTGTTCGTTCGCCCCCTGGTTCCTGATATTGACCGGATTCCAGAGGAGGAACGCGCATACTATGAGAAATTTATGTGCTCCTCTATTCATAACCCCAACCGAGTTGACCTTGCGAGGGATGTTCTTTTTGAATTGGTTTCCAAAGACTATGCATACAGAGTTTTTAATTTGATCGACGAAAATGTATGGGGGCCTATAAATGCAGCCCTCAGCCTTTTTAAGGTAAAAATGGAAGAGGCCGGTCGTTACAAAAAACACAGGGTTTTAAGAGTTTTTAAGGACCAGCATTGTAGAATTAGAGCTTTAAAATCACTTTTTGAAACATTACGCAATACTGCTGTATGGATATATGCTGTCCATGAGTATTTGGATACACAAGATCTTTCTGAAAAGGCCAGCTGCCGCAAACTTTTAGATGAGATGATTGATAGAGAAATTCAGAATTGCAGAGAGCTCATTCGGCTCTGGAAAGAATCTTCCGTAGAGTGGATGATTGTTGCAAAAACTTCAGAAACACCTTTTATCTATGGAGATAACTTTCCCGAGCTTTTAGAGAGGAAAATGAATCTTATGGAAAAACATAGGCATGATGAACCTTATATTGATCCTGACTATATGTTTCGTGTGACTGATAATCCCTACGGATAAAAACCTTCATTAAATGATAATAAGGGCAAGGCTCTCGGCAACCATTGCCGGTTTTTTCTGCCCTTTTATTTCGACTGTATTCTCAAGGACTATCAGGATTTTGTGCCTGCTTTTTTTGATGACATCTTTGAGTACAGCCCTGTTCCTGATTTTTGATCCCACTGGTACTGGATTTATAAACCTCACACGATTTAGGCCGTAATTAAATGCCATCTTGATCCCATCGGGAAGAAACTTGTTCTGGAAGTTAAAATGGGACAGTAGAGAAAGAATCAGGTAGCCATGAGCTAACGTTTTTTTGAAAGGGCTTTTCTTTGCCATCTCCTCATTGATGTGAATCCACTGCCTGTCTTCAGTGCACTCGGCGAAGGCATTTATTCTGTCCTGGGTAATTTCCATCCATTCTGATATCCCGATTTCCTTACCGATCGACTCTTTGATTTGATCCAGGATCTGTGATTTTTTCATGATATATTTCTATTTTATTATAAAATTCTTCTGAAAAATAGCTAAAAAAAAGCAGAAATTTTGTTTTGACATTGTATTTTTATTGTGCTATAAATATTCATAGTAAGATTTGGAGAAAGAAAAAGTGTGTAGGAAATAGTTTCCTTCCAATATTAGTAATAATCCAACGACAAGAATTTAGTATCCATCAAGTGTTAACTCAAAAATATTAATACCTTCCATGAAAAGAATCAAAAAGCTTGATAGATTATTAAGGATTTTTATGTATATATTCCAAGAATGGAGTTTTATTATAAAGAATGACCTGGATGTATTTTCGGTTTTCAATCTGAAGGATTACACCTTTTGTTTGAGCACTAGCCTGAATCCTGGGTCAGCGAAAGTTTTATAGGAGGTAAGTGTTTTGTCTAAAGGAACAGTTAAATGGTTTAGTGAGCAGAAGGGATATGGTTTTATTGAACAGGAAGATGGCAAAGATATCTTTGTTCATTATTCATCTATCAATACGCCTGGATTTAAGACGCTTTCAGAAGGTGACCAGGTAACGTATGATGTTGAAGATGGAGAGAGAGGCCCTGTCGCCAAGAATGTAGTTAAAATATAGAAAGTTTTATTCGCTTCCCATGTAATTGGATGTCCTGTGAGTTAATATAAGGGATATCCTCTTTCTTAACGGTTTTTCGAGAATAATACAAGGTACAAGTTGGTACATTAAAACCTTTGTTTATTTTGAAATTCTAACGCATCGGGAAGTATCCCAAAAAAAAGGCACTAGGTGCCTTTTTATCCGAAAAAATATGCCGGGTACTTTTCTGCCATTTTTTAATTGAAAACTAATAATCCATGCAATGAAATTTTCCTGCATAATATATAGAATTTTAAGAAAATCCTGCTTCTTGTTTTATTCCAAGCGAAATTTTCTTCGGGTTTTGCTTGACGCTGTATGCATTCTGAGATAATTTGAACACTAGATAGAAGCATCAGAGGAGGGAAATATGAAAGTAAGCAGAGTTGAAGAGATGAGAAATCTTGATAATAGTGCAATAAAAAATTTCGGAATTACTCAGGAATTGCTTATGGAGAATGCTGGCCAGGCTGCCTATTTTGTCATGTTAAAAGAGCTGGGTGTGAGACATAGAAAATTTGTCGTGTTTTGTGGAACAGGAAATAACGGAGGTGATGGTTTTGTTGTAGCTCGCAAGATACATTCTATGGAAGGAGAGGTTGTAGTTTATGTTTTGGGTGATGTCAAAAATTTTCATGGTGCGGCTAAGCAAAACTATGAAATTGTATCCATGCTGCCCATAGAGATAAGAAATATCGAGTCCTTAGAGTCTTTGAAAAGTGAAATTTTACATTGCGATGTTGTTGTGGATGCAGTATTTGGAACAGGTTTAAAAAGGAAGGTAGAAGGACTTCATAAGGATATTATTCAGTTGATTAATCAGAGCGGCAAGAAAGTCGTGAGTATAGATATTCCATCTGGAATAAATGGAAACACAGGAAAAGTGATGGGGGCTGCAGTTAAGTCTGATTACACGGTTTCCTATGGTCTTCCGAAGATAGGAAATGTACTCTACCCAGGATTCGAAAACTGCGGGAAACTCTATGTCTCGCATATTTCTTTTCCTCCATCGCTTTATAATAGGGATTCTATCAAGATAGAAGTGAACATTCCTGTCAGATTCCCTGAACGAGACAGGAATGCCCATAAAGGAGATTTGGGGGATGTGCTTTTTATCGCAGGAGCAAGGAGTTATTTTGGAGCCCCTTACTTCTCTGCAATGTCTTTTTTAAAGGCGGGAGGTGGATATTCCCGTTTGGCAGCACCGTCCTCTATCACTCCTTATATAGCCAGTAAAGCCAGCGAAATTGTCTTTGTCCCGCAGGAAGAAACGTCTTCCGGTAGTATTGCTTTAAAGAATATAGACAGACTTTTAGAACTCTCTGAGCTAGTGAATATGGTTGTAATGGGGCCAGGCCTATCGCTTAATGATGGGACGCAGGAGCTTGTAAGGTGCCTGACAAAAGATATAAAAAAGCCGCTTCTAATCGATGGTGACGGGATCACAGCTCTAGTCAGAACTCCCGAAATAATGATGGAAAGACGAGAACCTACAGTAATTACTCCCCATCTTGGTGAGATGTCCAGAATAACAGGTCTTTCAGTAGAAGAAATCGATGAAAATAAGATTGATGTCCTTCAGGAACAAGCAAAAAAGCTGAATTCGATTATTGTGTTAAAGGGCGCTCATTCTTTAACATGTTATCCGGATGAAAGAATCTTTATCAATATGAGTGGAAATCCAGGTATGGCCACAGCAGGGTCAGGGGATGTGCTTACAGGTGCGATAGCTGCTATGTTTGGCCTGGGATTGTCGTTCGAAGATGCTGTGAGAACGGGCGTGTTCATTCATGGACTTTCCGGGGACCTGGCAGCAAGCGATAAAGGAGAAGACGGCATAACGGCACAGGATATTATGGATTTTCTTCCTCCTGCTGTAAAAGCCTATAGAGAAGAATATGATAAGATTGTAAAAGATTTCTATAACAGCATTTTTGTCATTTAATGCTGATAGTAGATTTAGAATTTGTTATAAAAAAGGCATAAGACAAGGAAGTTATTAGTATTCTTTGGAGAACGGTTATAGCTGGTTTTATTTTTTATAATTTATCAGCAATTTTTATGAATAGTTCATCTGCTGTTCATATCATCCTCAGGTATCAGTTATTGCGATGAGTCTTTAAGGAATACGGGTTGGGTACAGGCAAATTCACCGGATGAAGCAAAGATTCTGGCGCGAACATATGATTCATCTCCTTTGAATGCATACACAGCCCTCATATCAAAGCTTTCCTTGAGTATTTTGCCGTTTTTTCCGATGAAAGTTGTAGTGTATTTAATATCATCTTCTTGTTTTATTATTTCTATTATGTATTTGTTTTTTGTGATTGTGATATCTTTTAGTATGACTCCTATAGTTGCATAGAATTCTCCTTTTTTTAGTGCCTCTATGATGGCTTTTGGAGTCAATTTTATTGTCTTCACCATGATCCAGCCTGTTCCCGGGTTAGATTTTTGCGGGCTGAATTCTCCTGTATAGTCGTGGGCGTCATCTGAGGCAACTCCGTACATCAAGATTCCCTGCGAAAGCAGCCTTTCCCAGATTTCCTCCATTCCTGGATTCCCGCCTGCTCCAAAATTATTGCAGTTATATGAAGAATTAGAGATTTCAAATAAATGAGATCCTTTTAATTGAGACATTTCTTTATCTGTAAAAGCCCATCTCCAGTTAGGATGGTTTATCTGCACAAGCCCACCTGCATCAATAATGGCATTTATGTTGTTCTGAAGTGTTTCAACCTTATTGCTGCCATGCTGGGGCTCGATACATTTGTTGATGTTGATTGCATTCAAATGAATAGGTGTCTTATTGTAGGAATCCGTTACTTCTTCGCCTTGAATAAGGATAAAATCGTCGTTAGCATCGGTGTCAAGATATTTTATCTCCGTAAGAAAGTTGTGATCTGTGATTATGAGAAAGTTATAACCGTGATCCTGATACCACCTTACGACTTTTCTGGGAAGTTCATCCCCATCGGAATTTGTAGTGTGACAGTGGGTATTTCCTTTGTACCAGTTATAATCTTGAGTATATGTGCTGAATGGAAAAATCAGCAATAGAATAATTAAGGTATAATGAATTTTTTTCATGTTAACCTCCAGTTTAAACACTTTCTTATTAACATAATGAAGCAAGTTTTAAAATTACTAGTTAAAAAAAATTTTAGCTTCGGATATAATCTGCATTAATTGTTTAATGGTATAAGCAGTCTTTTATGAATGATTCAGGGTAATGAAAGATTTGTAGGAGGAAACATGAAACGGACATGTTTTGTTTTACTTTGTTTAGTATTTATTGGTGGAGTTTTTGTTCAGTTTATAAATGCAGGGGAAACGGAACTTATAGGAGCACGATATCCCGCCATTTCTCCAGATGGCAATCAGATTGCTTTTTCTTATATGGGAGACCTCTGGTTAGTCTCCTCAAAAGGTGGAGGGGCAACACGTTTAACCGATCACGTGGCCTATGACCGGGAGCCAATATGGTCACAGGATGGGTTATGCTTGGCATTTACATCCAACCGGAAAGGGAACAATGACGTATATATCATCAAAGCCAAAGGTGGGAACCCGAAGCAGCTCACTTATCATAGCGGGGAAGATGTAGCTACAAGCTTCACTCAAGACGGCCAATGGATTGTTTTCCGGTCCAACAGGGATTCTATGTGCAGTGTTTTTAAGATAAGTGTTAAAGGTGGAAACGCAATTCCTGTACTGGATACTTACTGGAGCTGGCCATATGATGCCAAAGTTTCTCCAGATGGCAGCAGTTTTCTGTTTTCTCTGGGGATGGAAAATGGATCATGGTGGCGGCGGGGTTATCAAGGAAGCAACAGTGCAAAAATTTGGATTAAAAAATTCTCCGATAAAAAAGCATTATGTATTGTTGAAGATTCGAGCAATTGTTTCTGGCCCGATTGGAGCAGTAACGGGCAGCGGATCTATTTTGTGAGTGACAGAAAGTTTAAAAATAAAAACATCTGGTCTGTGGCGAAAGACGGATCAGATCTAAAGCCCGTCACGCAATTCAATCAGAGTGACGTCAAATGGCTTTCTGTGGCTTCGAAGTCATCTGTTGCTGTCTACGAGCGGGAATTTGGTATCTGGATAACAGACCTAAATACAGGTGATTCTCACTGTGTGACTATAGAGGCGCCTGCAGAGACCAAGGATAATAGGTCATTTTTTATAGAAGGGGCCCTTGTGAGCGAATTTCGCCTGTCTCCTGACGGAAAGAAAATTGCCGCAGTTGTAAGGGGAGATATCTTTATAATGTCTGTTGATGGCGGATATGCACGTAATATAACGAACAGCCCATGGCGTGAACGTGACATCGACTGGGACAGGGAAAGCAGATCCCTTGTTTATGTTTCAGATGTGAATGCGAATCCAGATTTATTCATGATTTCTGCTCTTGGAAATGAAAAAGCCATGCGCCTGACAGAGACTGAAAATGACGAATTGTTCCCCAGATTTTCTCCGGACGGTAAGTGGATTGCATGCTACAGTGGAAAACGTGAGATACGCCTGATAAATGTTGAAAATAAAGAAGATAATCTGTTAATTGAAGATGACTTTGGCGGGCGGTTTGCAGATAATTTTGCCTGGTCTCCTGACAGCCGTTATCTTGCAGTTGTGGCTCCGAGAAACGGAAATCGGGATATCTTTTGTATTAACATTCGTTCCAAAAAGAAATTTTGTATGTCCAATACAGCCTATGATGAAGGCAGCCCGTTCTGGTCTACAGACGGGAAATTCATGCTTTTCTCTTCTAACCGATATGGGCACAGTTTTCCAGAATTTACTGGCAAGTGGGATCTGTATCAGCTTTATCTTGAGCCGGAAAAACCGGAATTTGACGAGGATAAATTCGAGAAAATGTTTGAAGCAAAAGAGCAGGATCAAAAAGAGAAGACGGAAAAGAAAAAGGATGATAAAAAAACAGTAGAAGTCAAGTTAAAACTGGAAAATCTTGACCGTCAGACCAGCACAGTAACCAACACTCTGGGAAACGATGGCGAGTATATCCTTTTGCCGGAAGACAACAGCACCATTTATTTTGTTTCAAACATTGACGGTAAATATCATCTCTGGAAGATAAGTTTGGAAAAGAAAAAGTGGGGGAAGTATGAGCCGTTTATGCCTAACATAACGAACCCCAGGGATCTTCAATGCGACAAGAAGGGTAAGTCACTTTACTATCTGAGCTCGGGCAAAATCGGCTGTATTACACTGAACAATAAAAAGAACAAAAATATTTCGTTCAAGACTAAAATCAAGATCGATAAAACTGCAGATTACGAACAGATGCTTGGAGAGCTCTATTACACTTTGCTCCATTATTATTACGATCCCGATTTCCATCATATTAACTGGAAGGACGTCTATGAGCAGTTCCGGCCTGTTCTGCAGCAGGTACGTGAAGAGAAGGATTTCTATGATTATGCCAACGAGATGATTGGTTATCTGAATTCTTCCCATACCGGCATGAGGCCGCCGAGGACGGGGGAAATTGAAGAGCCAAGTGCTCATTTAGGAGCTGTATGGGAATTTAAGGATGGAAAGATTATCCTAAAAAGAATTATTGAAAACGGGCCGTTGTATGATCAGCGCGACAAAATTACTGAAGGGGATGAGCTCATAGCAGTTGAGGGAAAGGCAGTCAATGCCGGACAGAATATTTGGAAATTCTTAAATGGAAAGCTTGAAAAACGTATCAGGTTAACATTTAAAAACATAAAATCGCAGGAAGATCTTGAAGTTTTTCTCAAACCTATATCATCCGGGGCAGAAAACAGGCTTTTACTGGAAGAATGGATAAAAAGCCGTAGAAAAATTGTAAAAGAGAAGACGGATGACCAGGTAGCTTACATTTATATGCGTGCCATGGGACGCGGGGACCTGGCGCGCTTTCTCAAAGAATTAGAGCGGGATGCTGTTCCCCGCAGGGGATTAATCTTGGATTTGCGCTTTAACTTTGGCGGAAATGTCCACGACAGGGTTCTCCAAGCCCTTACAAAACCTGTTTATGCTAAATGGCGCATGCGGGGTCTGTCTGAAACACCTCAGTCCACTTTCGGTTTTGCTGACAAACCGGTTGTTCTTATTACTAATGAAGTGACATTGAGTGATGGCGAAATGACCTCGAATGGATTCAAAACTTTAAAGAGAGGTCCTATTGTAGGCAACACCACATATGGATGGTTGATCTTTACAACGAGTGTAAGACTGATGAATGGAGGCTCTTTCAGGCTTCCCTGGTGGGGGTGTTTCACACTTGATGGAAAAGATCTTGAAACCAGTGGAGGTGTAAAGCCTGATATTTTTGTCATGAATGACTTGAACCACGAACTTCATGGACAGGATCCACAATTGGAAAAAGCGATTGAGAAGATGTTGGAATTAATAAGTGTTAAGAAATAAGAATTAAGGGAAACAAATGAAAAAGATAGCGATTTTGACTTCAGGTGGCGATGCTCCGGGAATGAACTGTGCCGTAAGGAGTGTGGTCAGATACGGACATCATGAAGGCCTTATAGTTATTGGTGTCGGCTGTGGATTCATGGGATTAATAGAAAAGAAATTTAAGAATCTTGGGCCGCGTGATGTCAGCAATATCATTTCCCGGGGAGGGACTGTGTTGAAGACGGCCCGATGTGATGCTTTTTTTAAAAAACAATACAGGGAAATAGCATATAAAAATTTATGTAGTGATGAGATCGACGGCCTTATTGTAATCGGAGGAAACGGGTCTTTTCAGGGAGCTCTGCTTTTTCATGAGGAATTCGCAGTCCCTGTTGTCGGGATTCCAGCCACAATCGATAATGATATCAATGGTACCCAGAGGACATTGGGTTTTGATACTGCTTTAAACACTGCAATGGATGCTATTGATAAAATAAAGGATACTTCCTCAAGTATGGACAGGATATTTCTCATAGAAGTAATGGGAAGGAATTCTGGGTCCATTGCCGTACATTCTGCTTTGTCCGGAGGCGCCGAGGATATTCTTATTCCCGGCGAAAAAATAGAGATAAAAAGCCTGGTAAAAAAAATCGAAGAGGGTAGAAAAACAGGGAAAAAGAGCTGGATCATTATTGTTGCAGAAGGTGCATGTTTGGCAAAAGAGATTGAAAAAGAACTGAAAACTTACGTGACAGATATAAAGGCAACAGTGATCGGACATATTCAAAGAGGAGGCAGTCCCAGTGCCTTTGACAGGTTTTTAGGGGCTCTCATGGGGAAAAAGGCTGTTGATGCACTTATTCAAGGGAAATCTCTTCATGCGATTGGCTGGGTAAATGACGAAGCAGTTATTTATCCTCTAGAAGAAGCCTTAAAACCGAAGATTGAGGATTTTTCATCCTATGTTGAGTTGATTCAGATCTTAACGTGAATAACCCACGTTAGCTAACATATAGATATTAATCTATACAAGGCAAAGCAGATGAATTTGAGGGGATGGAGGAAGCGACATTGAAAGATTTAGCCTTTCTGAGT
>AWNV01000018.1 GCA_000493965.1 Candidatus Aminicenans sakinawicola JGI OTU-1 | reverse complement strand
CAGGTCTAAAAATCTGGATTTGATGTCAGGTTTCCCTTCTTTCTTGTCTTCCTCGATTTTCGCATCCAGAGCTTTTGTAAATTCCTCAGCCAGATCTTCATCTATTGAATAGTATTTAGGGAAATAACTAAGAAGCTCATGCCAATTCTTCCTTGAAGCCCAATCCTGAAATACATTTATAGGACCCATTTTAGTCAGATTCCAGTGTTTCTTTAAAATGTTATAAAGCAAAGCTCTCTCCAGCATAATACCAGTGCGGGAATGCAGATCAAACGAAGTCCCGGGTGTAAAGGATATAAAATTCAATCTTCTATTCTTTAATCCGGTTATTTTCAAAGGTAGTAGTGTCATCCGCGAAACAAGCGAAAATTGTTTTGCCGATGTAATATTGAGACGATTGATATTCTGACTTGCTATCTCACGATTCGAACAGATATAGATCACATCAATTCGGCGAACTTTATCCCACAAATATTCAACACTCTTGGCGATTATTCCCCTTGCAACAAGTGTCTTGCCAAGACCAACCTCGTCCGCGATAAGAAATCGATTCGTGAAATCTTTGTCTTTATAAAACCGCTGAAAAACTCTATCAACCGATTTTTTTTGAAAATCTTTTAGCTTGCTTAAAACCTTGAATGTATCAGGGCATTTCTCTTGAGAATTCATATTTTTCCCTTTGCCGCTTGAAACGATGCCCATAGATCTTTAAATTCATCCGGTATAATCTTTGATCCCTCTTCTGTCTTTGAAATATCCGTGATTAATTTGGAAATCCTTTTTATCTTCTCTGGAGAACGGCTATAAGCACGCACAAGTTCCTCAAATAAAGGCATGTCTTCGAAAAAACTCCAATCTTGTCCTCTCTTTCTTATGTCTCCTATTTTAGCTGCAATATCCGATGCCAAATAAGAATATTCACCTTCATATAACAAAAGAAGCAAGTAACGCAGAAAATTCTCCTGATTTGATACAATCATCTGCATTATTTTTTCATCCCGATTTGTAGGCATCCCCTTCACAGGTAGATTAAGAACAAAACTTATAGTTTTTTTAAGTGGTTTACAATTTAACTCAATCGCAAACAGACCCGTAATTTTATCTACACAAACATTATTAAAAATAAAAGGCAAAAATGGTCCTGGAAATTTAAGACTTAATGCAGATCTTTTTCTCAAACTAATGGGCCAAACCAGGCCTTCAATGTCTCTAGCATCCGGAAATTTCAATCTTGGCGAAAAATGCAGTTCTAAATTATAATAATTCCTGCTTTTCGATGGTGAAACTTTTACGAATAAAGCTGATTTAGCAAGACTTCTCTGTAATCTTTCAAGTTGCTTTTTCAACTTTCTTTTTGCTTCATCTTCATCAATAACATTTTCCGGTGGGATGTATTCTCTTAATAGGTCCATAAATGTCGTGGGCCCTTTCTTTTCTTCATTTTTCTCGTAAATAAATTTGTTAATCCCTACCCTACTTTTTTTCCCTTTTAACTCAACCATAAACTCAACATTACAATTGTCAAAAGCAGCATTTGTAGCATTTGCTGAACCAGTCCAAAGATAGGCATCCCAACCTAATTCAGCCAAAAAAAGCTTAGCATGCAATCCAGACAAATCACTCTCCTCATCAATTGGGGATTTCTTTGCAGCCTCACTGGAAATTTCTATCTGTATATCTTCTTCCTCACCCGCAGCTTCATCCAGAACATATTTACTCTTGAATTTTTTTAATGTCTCAGGCTTTAACAAATCCAATTCCTCATTTCGAGAAACAAGGATATTCTCTGATTTGTCATTGGCTAGTCGCTGTAAAAGACTATTAGTCACGAATGGAGAAACCACCAGCATACGCCAATAATCCTCGCGAATCGGGAACTTATGATACCCAGATATTCCCAATGGCCAGAAGCGGAAATCATCATAATACGAAGGTGCCTTAAAATCGACATGCCTAATTTCCTCAGCTACTGAATCAATATTTTTCACAATTCTTTTTTTAACCGGCTTTTTTGCTAAGCCAGGCAGTGCATTTATAAAGTCTGATAATGCCCTGTTTCTTGCAAATAAACGGTCCTTCACCTCACCCTCAAGAGTCAAAATAGTATCCCAAGATTTATCAAAAGTAATATTTCTAGACAAACACAAAAAACGATAAAAAACTCCTTTCCCTTTTTTATCAATAAAACGCAGAACCCAGATTTTCGGATGAAAAACACCTTCAGGATTGGGCGGTAATACTTCGATTATCATATCTTCAAGGTAATTAAAAAGTGGATTAGGCGAAGCAGGCACTTTGATAGCTCCGTTCTGACAAAAAACATAAAACCTACCGGTCATCCTTCGAGTGGCTTCTAAAATAGATATCGGATCTTTATAGATTTCTTCCTTTTTCCCGACCTCGAACTTGGCAAAAGATAAGGGAACAGCAAGTAGAGTCAACAAGTTCAAGGTATAAGTTGTAGCTACAGCACGGTCGAATTCAAAACCAAAAGGAGGACGGAGGGCATTTATATATAACTGTCTATCATTCGGATCAAGCATGATTAATTATCAACTCCTCCCTAATCCTTGTAATATATCATTAAGAATCCGTTTTGACACCGCCCATCTGAAACCAAGATAATAAACACCGGATTCTCCGGACCAGTTATCAAGCATGCGCTTATTTTTGAGCCTCGATCTCTTTCCTTTTATACGCACTTCTCTTCGATAAATAAGACTACGTGCCTGCTTGTTTTCACTCAGCCTGCTCAAATTCTTATTCTCCTTTACCAAATAAATCCAATGTTCTATGAACCTCCGTGTTTGAATGGGGATATGGCTGTTTTCACTAAAAACGATCCCCCAGAATTCATTCAGATCCCAGGTTTTTATCTCATAAAAACGCTTTCTTAGTTCATCTGCCCATCTTTTAATCTTCTCTCTATACTTTTCAATCAGTTCTTGATTTTTAGCTTCTTCAGAGAGCATTAGATTATAGACTAAAATGGCTCCGTGAATTGACTCGGAAAAATTCCTGGCATGCCAGATTATCTTTTGATGTTCCTTCGAAAATAGAGCAAATTGCGGGTGCTGCCAGACAAAATTAACATTAGTGATTTTAGTTTTATCCACAAGACAAGCCAATAGGCTGCCAGAACAACTTGCTAATATTCTATCATGAAGATACTCTGCTTCTTGCCTAGAAAGTGTAAAATTTGCTCCCTCGGGAAAATTCTTGGTCGGTGAAACTATGTTCGGATCCCAATTATAGGCCGCAGATGAAACCAACTCATTATCATCAGATTTAACAATATTTTTACTGTAAAAATAAAAACTATCTAATGATCGGAAATACTGATACAAAGAACCGTTAAACCTTCGGATTCCCCATTGACCTAATCCTGACCAATACATATAGCTGGGAAGGATTTTGAGATTATCAAGAGCAACTCTGCCAATGACCCCATCTTCTTCTCCACTTTTTAGAAGCTCCCTGATAAGCTTGATTTCAGTTTCCCTAGAATATTCCTCAATATCCTTTGAATGAGTCTGTTTCCGCTCATGCTTCATAAATATCCATGGTACAAAGAGCATGTATTTCGCCCTGGTATGAAGCGTACTAGTTCCGGGGAACAAAATATCCGAAAAGGCATCTCGAACCGTTCCTATACCTAGCTCTTCCCGAATTTCTTTCTCGTTGAATAGATGGAGAATCTCCATCATTTTCTGACGGTCGTCCTCCGCAAAATCAACCCATTTAAATGATGATGGCATTTTAAATGATATAATTATTCAATATTAAATTCTTTTATTATCTTTTTCTGATGTCTTATTACATCCCCCCAAATCTCTAAAAATTTGGTTCAGGATAAAAATGTATCAATAATACCTAGGTCACTTCAATAGCCTCTTAAGGTGAATCGAGGGGTGATTTTCTGCTTTGTCTTTTTCGTGGAAGCATTATAGATTGGACTATTCCCTAGAAACTTATATTGTTAGCAATTATAATTGAAAGTGGAATTTTCGAACTGCACCCCAAAATTTGAACCACATGTAGGCTAGTATTTTCGTGATATAATAGACATCATCAGAGGGAAAGGGAAGCCATTTCCCTTTCCGCTGGTTTTGGGCTGACTGACCGAGCCAAATTTCTTACTTAAAGGATAATATCCCCAGTTCTGATTAATTATCAGATTTACAATCAAGTCTACAAAATCCATCATCTACCCATTCTTTAAGGGTAGAAGTGATTGGCACAAATTGAGCAGAATAATTAGACTCTTTGAGAAGTCGGGCAATTCCCTCTGCATTAGGGTCTATTATTATATGACGCCCATTAAAGCTTCGTATTAGAGAGTCATAGGAATTTTTATCAAGTGGATTAAAACTGTAGCCTATTGAGATCAAAGTGTCTGAACTCATTAACAATGATTTAGCCTTTTTATATGTTTCTTGAACAAAACTTTTTTTAAGTCCTTCTGTTTTATCTGGAACTGGAGCAATCACTCTAGACTTGATCTCTTCTAAATTTCCAGGATCAGGAATAGCTCGATTGCATGAAGAAAATAAGCTGGTTATCCTATCAGGATCAAATAGATAACCAGGCCTTTCTCTCGCTTGAATAAATGACATGTTATCACCAGGCATTTCAATTAAATCAATTTTAGCTGTATTAATACAAAAACTGCCGTGGAGATGAAGAACCTTGCAAGAAGACTCCCTCAATCCGGTATCAATTCTATTATATTCAACTTCAACATGAACTCCATAGCCATCATGAGGATACCAACGTTTAAACTTAAAAAGGATTGCCTCAACAAGTGAATCATAGTTAAACGTTAGAAAAGAAGAACTCTTAAATTCACTAAGGAATTTCAAATAACAATTAGATGATCTGTCTTTGAAATTTGCAAGTTCATATGCAAGATAATAGTCAGCCTCTGATATCTTGTCATATAACTTATTGAGTGGTTGGTAATCGTTCTCAGAAATTGCATTTGAAAACATTTCCTCAACAGAGATATTCTGTTCAGAACGTTCTAATCCAAAACATTTATATAGATCAGAAACTAAAGGATAATCAACTTGGTTTTCATATTCTATACTATACATATTTTTGCCTTTATCTGGACCAACTTCTCCTTTTGCATCTTTATTGAATCCCGCTCCTAAAATAAATAGTGGGCTGCCCATTCTACACTCCTTTTGGATAATGTAAATAGCCTTTTGCGTATATTTTAATTCTAGTTTATATGATTTCGAATTTCAACAGTTAGCAGGCCAAATTTCACCTTATTGCATTGTCAAATTTCTAGGGATATGCTCACATTATCATATTGCTGTAACAAGAATTAATAGAAATACTTGACAATACAAGGAATACGGCTTATATTTATTATTGATACAATATACAGTTGTATAAACTTGAAAAGCTGCTATATATTGTATCGTTATGGTGGAGTAGTTGACTCTACTAAAATGTTCTTTGAAAAAAAATCGTGATCAAGGTTGATTGAAATCACCTCTATCTTCCTTCTCCAATTAGTTGAAAAAAAGCTAATTGATAAATCGAATCTTTGGGAAACAAGTTTCAGATGTGACTGCTTTGGAAATGAGATCAAGGAATACATTTAGTGAAAATGCCCCAACGGTAATATCGGATTCACTCAATTAAGTTTTCTTGATTGAATTAATGCCTATCTTCTTGCTTATCATGTAAGGGTTCCATGGCTATGATTTAGACGCTTAAAGATGAAAATACTTATAGAGTAAAATGGAAATGACGTTTGTTGCCAAGTAAGGTCGTTATGCTGATTTAAACTTCAGCATATTTAAAGAGAAATAAAGACACTTCTCATTGAAGGTAACTTATGTTCTCTTTTTTAACCTATTTTAACAGGATTCTGTTAAATAGTGCCATTTATTTTAAGAAAGAAGAATTTAAAATCTATATTAAAAGGAGGTGATTAAATTGAGGAAGAAGATATCTACCTTGGTCATTAAGCCTCGTTCAAGACTCATCATGGAAAGATTAATCCTAGTGAGAAAAAAGCGGGGACTTAAGGCACAAGGGGATGTCTTACTTCAAGCTGCACTTCGTGCTGTTATTTGCAATGAATGTAGATCCGCAATAAGTGATATTAAAACTTTCTTGCAAATTGTTCCTGATGTTACACCCGAAGAAAGAGCAATTCTAGAGAATTGTAAAACTCAATTCAATGTTCAATATCGTTTTAAAATTGTTGCACTGACATTCGATGCTTTCAGCTGGCTAGTTATGTTCCTGCTCAAGTTAAGAAGTAAGACTCCCATGGGTTACAAATTCTCCGGATTTTATACTTCGGTTTATATATAATGGCACAAATCCTTGAAAATTTATCAGTCGATAGCTTAGCAGTCAAATTAGGATTATCCAAAACTGCTCTAATTGATTTAGCTAAAGACGTACCACGCCTATATTATGAAGTATCAATACCAAAAAAGGATGGTAGTGAACGTAAATTAGAAATTCCACTTCCAATTCTCAAAAAACTTCAAAAGAGGCTTCTTGATAGAATTATACACAAAATTCCCACCCATCCTAAATTATATGGAAGATCTGGCACCTCTACTAAAAAGGCTGTAAAGGAACATGTGAAAAAGGAAACCGTAATAACTATGGATATTACTAACTTTTTCTTAAGTACAAAATCAGCTTTCGTAAAAAACATGCTCATTGAAAATGGCTCAAGAGATGACGTCGCAAAGCTTTTAACGCGACTAGTTACACATAAAAAACATTTACCGCAAGGAGCACCTACTAGCCCTTGCGTCGCAAGATTAATGCTACAAGGATTTGCTGAAGGACTTGAAAAATTTCTTAAACAAATTCCTTACTCCGCTTTTTCTATCTACGTTGACGATATTACCATAAGTGGGCCAAAAGGGATAAAACATGCAAAAAGCATAGTAAAAAAAATACTCAAACGCTATGGTTATGATATCAATGAATCTAAAACTAAAATAATGAATCAAACAGAAGAGCAAATCAGTCTAAACATTCGTCTTAACGAAAGGATAGAAGCTACTACTCAATTTTTAAAGGAAATCGAGGAATTAGAAAAAGAGGTTCCTCCTTATGACGCACAACTACTTGGAAAAAAATCCTATATAAAATATTTAATGAAATAACATATCTTGATTTTCGTTATCAAAAGCATACTCAATTTTTTTAGAGAATAAATTTAATGAATAAGAAGTGAGAACAAGGTAATAAGAATAAGGGACGTGTAAACCTAACATTTTTATATTGTTAGAAATAGTCTTTTTTGAGGAATTTATCAGCAATTATTTTTTCGGAAGCCCATTTTACTTCTTAATCAGCTATTTTTGCCCATCAAAGACACATATTCTTCTTTTCTCATTTCAATCTTCGTCTATAATATTTCTATCCAGGCAGTTCACTCCTTAATTGCTCCAAAGATTTTCCCGATTTTTCATGTTTCCACCAACCTGTGGNAGTCCAGTAGCATGACGGATAAGGACCGCCAAAGGCGAAATAAAACAAAACAGAAGCATGTGTAATAACCATGCCTTTCCCTTTTTTCAAATTATCGAATTCTTTATCCAGCCACTTCCGCTCATAATCTCCGGCTTTTTCCCGAATCTTCTCCTCTATATCAATCAGCCTCTTTGCCGAATCCTCATTAAAGATAAGATATTTCCAGGAATAATCCAAATATTTTGGATCTGGCTTTGCTATCAATTTGACATCCCCATGCGAAATACTGAATTCATCTGACTGTCCTATTAAGCCGGCGTCAACGAGCTCCTTCCAGCTCCAGAATCGCTTTATCATTACATCACCAATCTGGTCTTCGACTATTACATAGTATTCAGCCCTTGCTTCAGCTTTAAACCGTGCAATGCGAAGACCTCGAATACCAAGCTTGCTTGCCTTTGAAATCGATTCTGGAAGAAATTTTGACCCCACCAAAACTCCTACTGGATTGTTTATTAGACTATCCAAAGAGTCTTCATCTACACCTTGTAATCTAAGTTTTAATACTTCGGCCCTGACGATTTTTCTTGCCTCGACATCTTTCTCCCAGGCCTTCAAGTACCAATTCAGTTGATTCACAGCATTTAAGTCGATATCACCTGGCTTCAACTCAAATATTCGTAGCTCAAAATCTCCTTCCCTGTTTCCAATACCAATTAAATCAATCTTTCCAATATCTCCTTCTAATTTTAGATTTATTTGTTGTTTCAACAAAGTTGGCTTAGGTATTTTCGATCGAGGATCCCAGCAACCTAAAACAGCGGGATTGCTCATAAGAAACGACTCCATGTCTCTCTCAGATCTAAAAGACTCAAGAGTGCCTATTCTTTCGGTTTGTATTCTCCAAATTTCCGATTCCATAATCTTCTCTCCTATTTATATGTGTTGATTATTTCATACGTCGAATCTCGAAACCTCTACATGTTCACTAACTACTGAAGGAGTCAGAAATCGACAGAATTCAATCTGAAGGTGACGATCTCTCTTTAGAGCATCATTCCTAAGGTCAAGAAACAGCGTAGGAACTTCCTCTCCACAAAAACCTAGTATCAGTTTCACTCGCTTTCTAGTGTTGATCCTTTTTCCCTTTGGGCCATCAAATGCAAATTTCACAGCCATTTTGTTTTCTTCAAGCCAATTTCTGTGCTCCAGCCCCTGAAAGAACAGATTTTCAAGCTCATCCCGCCCTGCATCTGGTCCCTTGATTTCAAACGCCACCAGTGAATGGTCGTCTATGTCATACCCTAAAATATCCAGTCTTTCAGGCCTATCCGTCCCGGCCACCGTAGGAACTTCATAGGAGATAAATCCAACTTGGATGTCTTTTCCTGTGGTGGAAGGAAGTTTTAGCCCCTCCTCTGAGCTCATCTGCTTACATAGAGACTTCTGAAAATAATTCTCATTGATTCGATCATACGGAAAAGCTGGTTCATGGCTTTTCTTCGGATCAGCGCCTTTCCGCAGATCTTCTGTCAAAACAATGACATGAGGAACAAGAGATTTCAAAAAGCTAAATTTTCTCAAGAACACATCATTAAAATGAGCGCCGATAAGATAGAGACAGGTCATCTTTCCTGGAGCCTCCTTCCTTATCCGCTTATGCAGTACTAGTATTGGATAAAGTATCTTACGCAGCCATGGCGTCCCGACATTTTTTGTCATCAGATCTTCTTTGGTGCCTGGAAATCCCACAACAAGTCCTTCCCAACTTCGGTTACCGCGACACATATACAATTCCAATTTGGGCCGATACCTCGTGATTTTCTTTTGTTCCAAAATCACAGCGAACGATTTTTCGATTGACATTCCCCTGGAAATCATAAAATCCGTGATTTTGTTTACGGGTGTTTTGCTGAGAGATCCCTCATTTAATAATTGTGCATACGATTTCTTGCTATTCATTTTGTTCTCTCCAAATCCAATATTATTTAGGGAGAGTTCCCATCTTTAATCGATACTCATAGGTGTTTTCTTTTGTGCATCTATTAATAATAGTTGTTTCTTCGATGGGTGCACCCATAGTCCAATAAACATATCCATCTTCTTCAAAGTAGATGAGTTTCATTTTATAGAACTGTCCTTCATACCCAAAGCGCCGAATATGCTCAACCATTTTTATAAAAAGATTCTCATCTACCCTTTCTTTCACAATATAATGATGCGGCCAAGTTGCAGCATAAGTCTTTGCAAAGATCCATTTTGAACTTTTGATGAAGTCCTTCAATTCCTTAGAAAACCTTGTCATGGTTCAACTCCACAAAGTTTCCATTTTATTGCCTATTCAAATCCCCTGACCGGTCCGCACCAACCTTATACTTCTCCAGAATGATCCCGCTCCTCTCATCCGTCTTCTCTCTATCCAGAACGATCTGCTTTCCTCTAACATCGACAAACACATGGAACCTGCCCTCATTCTTCTCGACAGCCCCCACAAGATCCTTCAGCTCAGCCACATTATTCCCGTTCACCTCGACAATAACGACATCCTCCAAATCCTGATAGCCCACGTTGACCTCATCTGTCAAAACGGTCGCCATCACAACGACCTCCCTCTTCCCCTCACTCGGTTCTCCCGCATC
Organism: Candidatus Aminicenans sakinawicola JGI OTU-1; assembly: GCA_000493965.1. Taxonomy (GTDB): domain Bacteria; phylum Acidobacteriota; class Aminicenantia; order Aminicenantales; family Aminicenantaceae; genus Aminicenans; species Aminicenans sakinawicola. Next base: position 41,352 of record AWNV01000018.1, on the reverse strand, counting down.
ATAATAAGGGAAGAGATTATAAAAAATATCAGAGCTGTATTCGTTGTCCGTCAGCCTCACATCCAGATAGTTTCTCGTCAACGGCATAAAAACCAGCCCTCCCACTATATAATAGGTGGGCTCCACATCGTACTGATTGTGGGGAACCAGCCTGCAGTGGTTGACTGGAATGGTCAATTGGATATCTGTCTTCATGACCGTTCCGTCTCTCAAGATCTCGAACTCGACAGTGTCATCGATGCGTTTGTTTTGGATCACGTATTCGAAGGAAGTTCGTTCATTTTCCCGGAACTCCACTGTGCCGTTGTTAGCCACATTGACACCGTCGACAGAAAGGATGACATCTCCTTATTTTAAAATGCCTTTTGCAGGGGGAGCCTGGATAGACTTTGTTGATCAGAACGCCGTCCTGCTCCTCGCTCATCCTGTACCTGTTCCTCATGTCGGGATTTTCGATCTTTTGGGAAGAAAGTCCCAATCCTGGGATACCGTCGTATTTTCCATCTTCGATGTCCTCTAAGAAATGATCGATGACCGGGACAGAGACCATGTAGCCGATGTTTTCTCCATCCATTGCCTCGAAGGCAACGCCTACGATTTTGTCTTCCTTGATGACAGGCCCGCCGCTGCTTCCCGGATTGATCGCAGCATCGATTTGGCAGCACAACAATCGTGCGTTGCTGTGGGAATATTCCTGGAGTTCCACTCTGGAAACCACGCCTTCTGTGATGGCCAGTTCCTCACCGCCTGCCGGAAATCCATAGGTGGCCACTTCGTCTCTCACTTCAGCCAGTTCGCCGATCTCGACCGGTGCCGTGTCTTTGAAGAACGAACTGTCCTTAACTTTGAGGATGGCCAAATCGCATTCATGGCCGACGATATCGACCTCGGCTGTGTATTTCTTCGCTGTTCCGGCCCGTTTGACCTGGATAAATGTGGCATCGGCTATGACATGGGCATTGGTCAGGATCCTGTTCCCTTCGATAATACAGCCGGAGCCTGTGGCACTACGCTGTCCCTCCATCTGCCATGGACGAAAGTAGCTGTATTTGTTGTAGACGGTGTAGATTTTAACGATAGAGCCGGTCACATCGTCTTGAGCAATCAAAGAAACAGAAGAAGCCAGGATAAAAGCAATCAATAAGGAAAGATTAATGGATTTTTTCATTGTACCCCCAGTGTCAATCATATGTGAGTGTATTATTTCATTAAGAGTGAAGGTGGGTCAATAGTCCTTATGGATGAATCATGGGGTGAAATTTATGCTCCATGTCCCCAGAAACCTATCAGGAAGTAACCTTCCGGGCCGGAATCTATGAAAGATTTGATATCGCCCTGAACTAAAAAAGGTTTCTGAACAGCAGACGGGGAACCAAACAGCAGAGATTCCTCAGGATCTCCTTCTAATGGCAGAAGCTTTTCTTGCGGCCTTAGACTTTGAGGAAGAGAGAAGCCAAAGCTTTGTTTAAAGGCGATTTCAAGGTTCTTCATGAAATACTCCTGAGGGAACATATCCTTGGATCCGAACATCTAAATTCTAATTTCATACAGAAACCAGAGAACTATCCATTAACCAAATACTATTTAGGGAGAGTGCCCATCTTTAATCGATATTCATAGGTATTTTCTTTTGTGCATTTATTAATAATGCTTGTTTCTTCGATGGGCGCACCCATTGTCCAATAGACATATCCATCTTCTTCAAAGTAAATGAGTTTCATTTTATAGAACCGACTTTCATACCCAAAGCGGCGGATATGCTTAACCATCTGCATGAAAAGATTCTCATCTACTCTTTCTCTCACAATATAATGATGCGGCCAAGTTTTAGCATATGTTTTTGTAAAAATCCATTTTGAATTATTTATGAAGCCGTTCAATTTCTTAGAAAAGTTCTTCAATGGTCAGCTCCATTATGAATCTTCTAGTTCAATTTCCCTTCCTTCCCACTTTTATTCTGCAAGAGCTATGAAATCCTTAACCAAAATATCGGTTGCTTTCATTAAATCTGGAAGCTCCTCAGGAGGAATATCTCTCTCATAATAGAGATAACATCTCCGCTGATTGAACAGTCGATTGACAAAGGGAAGTGACTCAATATTTTCCCTGTAATCCCGAAAAGGTTTTTCAGGCAATTTTCTCCTTCGCATCATATTGTCTGGATATATATCTAGAATAGATAGAATCCTTCTTCTCCAAAAAAAGCGAATGCTGAAACCACTTTTGCCCCAGTAAATATTAAATCTATAAGATATAACTAAATTGGTTTTGGGATACTCTTTACATAGGCCATGATAATGTTGTCAATAATCTTAGGATATGATGTGTTAAATGAGCGGTCGTCTAATTCAAACGTATTCAGATCACAATCATCCAAAAGATTCTTCATTTCACAACAAATTCTTTTAAAAAGAAAGAACTGATTGTCCTTTCCTACAGGCAAATTAACAGTTCTATATTTTCCGTTTTTTCTGAAGAAATTTCTGTCCTCTTGTGTGAAAAATCGAATAGTATATTGTCTGTCAATTGGAGGAATCAAATCTGGGAGAAGATGAGCTAAGGTTTTGGAATTCGCTACGATACTAGCTTCTGATATAGAAACCTGCAGAGTGTTGTAAGGTAAATGAATCTTATCAAGAATATGATTATATTCATCGAGAGAAATGCATTCCATTCGATGATCCCTTAATTCTTCAAACACATTTTGGCTTTGAAGGATTGATGCTATAAAGACGTCAAACTCAACTAATTTTGTTTTGGTAATTTCAGGATCACCCATTCTGTGCATACCCCAGGCAGTGAGAGTTGCATAGATCAATTCAATGTGTCGTTTAGATAGAAAGCTGTTTTTTTTCTCTTTTATACATTGAGTATGAAAATAAATGGAAGGTCCGCCGAATTCCTTTAAAACAGTTAGTGATTTCTGATAATAATCCCTTATATTCTCAATCAAATCATCCCGGTTCTTCAACATTGTTTTCCACTGATTATTCTATTTTTTGTTCATTAATCCAGCCAACCTCTTTCGGGCATCTTGTACCTCAGCGGTACCAGCGTCAACGTCCTTCCAGAACTCAGCTATTTGTTATAGCCATGTATTTCAGCCCACTCGACGATGGCATCCCAAGCATTCAGAATAACTGCGGCTTCGCTTGCTGTGGGAATATATCCTTCATACTCAGCGACGTTCCTAAAGCCAAGTATTGTGTGCATAAGGTTGGCTATGTTTTTTGGCAGCTTTTCTTCGGAACGGAGCCGATTAACACGTTTAGCGGGGCCCTCATCCCTCATTCTAGAACCATCTATATTGTCTAGGATAGAGAAGAGGGATCGACGGAGTTCCCCAAGTTTTGAGGCAGAAAGTGTCGGTTTCTTTTCCGGCAAGGGGGACTGAGGTGCTTCCGTAGGATGGCCTTCTACTTGGAGGCTGCCATACAAACAAGAGATCTCGCGCCCATCCTCTGCAATCTCAAATACATTAGTCCGTTTCAACAATGACTGGTTGAGCCTCACAAAGTAAGTAGCAAGCGTTTCTTTGCGAATTGGATGAACATCCTTCTTGATAGCTAAATAAGCATTGACGGATTCAGGAAGGTTGTTAAGAAGAACTACTGCTTCCTTAAGATGAGTAATTTTAGCCGAGGGTGTGTTCCCACTTTTAGTCCAGGCATAGGCCTTGCATTCGACCACAATATCTCGCTCGGTAGTAACTAAATCGAAAATATGAGACTGCCCTTCTGATAAGGTGATTCTGACTTCATTTTCTAAGCTTCTACCAAACCTGGATTCCAATAGCGTCTTACAATGCTCTTGAAATCGCCTGCCCTTTTCAACATTCGATATCATTTAATACTCCCAAGTAAAACTAGCTCCTTATTACGCACCCTCTGTTTATTGCAGGTACAAGGTTCTTGATTTAACGAGCTTGTTCTCGACAATGACCAAGTGACCGCGGTTGCTCAAGTCTGAAACCTTTGTTTAATATAGTCCTGAAGCTGATTTGTGCTGAGCTCTTTCGTAGTATCTCCAGCACGCACGAAGAAATGCTCGCCTCCATTATATTTGAGATAGATCGCATCGTCAGACGGCCAACACTCTATAGCAAGGACACGCGTACCCTGATACTCTTCAAACCGTGGGTGAATGAACTTTATATGATGTTCGCTTAAACTTGACTTCATCACCTCCATTGCATACGAGTAAATTTCATCTTCTGAATTGAAACCGTCCTTATCGAGACCTACCGGAGTGCCATCATCTTCGACTCCTATTACAAGAGTACCACCCTGCAAATTGAGAAAACCTGCTACAGTGCGCAGCCAACTATATACAATTTTCTCATCCTTTCGGCCAGTATGAAGATTAGTGCGCAAGGCACACTTAAACTCAACTGTGGTACTCTCTCCGCTAGCCACCATCCCGGCGATATCAAGCTCCTCAGCTTCAGGTTGTATCTCGTGAATTTTGTTAACCAGTTGACTATAACCGTGTGAGATCACTTGAGAAATTCGCTCTCTTCTCTGCTCCAGAAAGTCATTGTACTCCAATGTTTCCCAGTTTTCAGGTAGCGCATGCCAGTAATACATCTTTTCAAGTTCTTTGTCATTAAATCGTTCTCTTAAAACGGGTACGTATTCAACCGGGGACTGGTCTGATACTCTCGTGTTGTCCCCCCACTCCAATAAAGCAAAGTTAGCAATCTGGTTGGTTTCACGTAGCTCGGTAATATCTAAAGTTTGTAGGTAACCCTTGGGAAACAAATGATGTCTCTCTACAGCTTCACGATGTGCGTGTGTTGTAGGATCAAGCAACTCCGAAATCGGTAGTTTTGAATACAACGCCCGGGCATCCAACAACACAAGCGCAGCATGATAGGCGAAGAGAGAAGGGCTTCGCGGCGACGAAGTGGCCAAGTCGTTTGGCAAAGTTATACTCCAGAAATCGTCAGTGATGGCCAGATCACATGCCCGCTCCAGAATCTCTATGAATCCGTCTGCATCCTTCACTTCCCTGAAGCGTGCAAGGTCGAATTCCATTGCGGTCTCTGGTGATCCCGTGAACCGGCCGGTCAGGCTTGACATGAAAAACCAACGTGCGATAATTCTTCTCAGACGGAACTCGTCGATGCCATATTCAGTTCGCCCCATCAGATAAAGAATGTATGAGAAAAGCAAGTTATTCTGAGAACTAATCATCTTCATACTTCGGAAACCTGCCTGCTGGATGCATTTCATGAAGTCGTGCCAGTACTGAAGATTTAAAACCCGTTCTTGTGCCTTTCTCAAAATCTCGAACTGTTCATCTCTCAGCTCATTGCTGAATTCCTCTGTCTCTAAATCCTTTCCTCGCAGGATGGAGTAAACATACTGGAGTCTTGCGCGCTTGAAGCCAATCCCAACGCTGACGCGAAGCAGCTGGTCGGGATCGGGATGGATGAAATGGTTGAAGGATGAGGGTTTACTGATGGACGGCTTGCGTGCTTCATAGCAGAAATGTTCCAGTTCAGTTCGTCCTTCATCCCAAAAAACAGACATGAGGGTCAGTATAAAATCTGCCTGGTTCAAAGGAGTCCCTTTGCTGTTTATTCGGACAAAAACGTCCGCAACATTCTCCTCATTGACGTCCGCCGACAATTCGAGCGCCGTGAGGGGGAAACTCAAAAGTCCCTGCAACTGTGCAATCGCTTTACGTACTCTTTTCTTCTCATCTTCATCAACCTCTCTCGTTGCTTCTAAGCCAGATAGGTAATTTTCTACTACCTCAAAAAGATCGGTTTCGTCGCTCCAGAGTAGGGAGATGTCTGGGATGTAGACTTTATCCTTGCGGATGGCCGCATCAGCCACTTCAAACTTCCCCAGAAGAGGATTGAATGCAATATGGATCGGTTCGCTCTCGTAGTTATCCCGTACAACGGGGATGTCCTTTATGACAGCATAAAGCGAGGTGAGTCGTTGTTGGCCGTCCACTATAAGAAGACGAGGAGGTTTCTGCTTTTCATCAGAACCTATAAGACGTGTGCCATCTGCGAGGCAGTTTTGCCAAAATAGAAGGTATCCGACCGGGTAACCCTTGTACAAGGAATCAAATAGATCGCGCACCTTGGCGTTCTTCCAGATGAAGGGCCGTTGGATGGTCGGGAGACCGATTTCTCCCATTTTTATATACTCAATCAAGTTGCCGAGAGTGTAATCCACTTTTTTAAATACGGTTTCGCTCATGCATATTCCTCCAGAGATTTAAAATTGACTTCACGAACATGGCCCATTGTAATGAGTGTCATTCCCTCCCCATTGCATTCTTTTTCTCTGCAATATCTCGATTGGCACCATTGCAGCAGAGCCGAGAGTTATTTGTGATGTTAAAGTGATTCTTTGGGCGTTTTATACACCGATCTCCCTCTGCTCTAAAGGAATAGGATATAGATATCCATGCGGAGAGTCAATCAGAAAGGAACAGACTAATCCCCGTGTGACGCTCACGTGACAAATTCGGTTGAATTCCGCTGAAATAATGGTACTTGGATTGAAAGTCTAAAAAAAGGGTAAGTTACCGAAATTAGAGGTTTTTCCCTGGTACGCCCGGCAGGATTCGAACCTACGGCCTTCTGATTCGTAGTCAGATGTTCTATACTTGTAGAATTCCTATTTTTTATCCCGTTTTCGTTGATTTCCAGGGCCTTTTTTGTACTTCCATGCCTCACTTTTGCTTAAAATATGGGAGTTGTATCCCGTCAAATTGGGTAAAAATGGCAAATAAATTGGATGAAATTTAGATATATATAAGTTATTGATAATGAGGCAGATAGATTATTTAATGGTTTACATAATGTACAATGTGTAATATAAATTTTCATCTCTACACCCCTTCTTTAGTTAAAATATTTTTTAGATAAAATTCTAATCCTCAAAAAGCAGTCAATGTTTTTACCGCACTAAACCAGCATTATGAAACACTTTATTCAGCCTTTCTGTAATCGTTCATTTCCCTTACTAGCTTATCTGTTGCATTAATAAGAATACGGAACTCCTCTAATGGAAAATCTCTTTCATAATTTAGATACTGTCGTCCTTGAGTAAATAACTGCCTCACAAAAGGTATTGTATCAATGGTATTCCTATAATTATGATATGGTTCTTTAGGCAATCCTTTTTTTCTTACCAACTCTTCTGTCAATAAGCTTATCTGTCCGGGATAAAACTCTACAAGCGAACGCATACGCTTTTCCCAATAAAAGTACACACTTAAACCGGACCTACCCCATTTAATAGAGAATCCATCCTTAATCCATTGTTCTAGTATTGGCATAAATATATCTGCATATTCCTTAATCATAGATTTATCAAATGTTTTGATATCCATTACATTCGGAGCTCCCTCATCAATCGTTGTTACATCAATTTCGGGCCTTTTCTTTTCATACAGGATTTTAACAACAGCTCTCGTAACTTCATTTGTCTCACCGACAACTCTTGGAATAACCAAAACTGGCCATGACATATCCTTCTTTGCTTTGAACATATTTATTTCTATCAGGCCAATTTTAAATTCCAGATTAGGTGCCGATTGTATAGTATCTATTAACATGGCTACTTCTGGGTATATTTTATCCCCAACAATTAATAGCAAAAACCTGCCATGGCTTAAGCAATTTTGTATCTCATTCTGAAATTCTATCTTGTTAACATTACTAATCTTACTTGAAATTCTATGCCAAAAATCTGCTTTTCCCCCTTCTAAATTTGACTTCTCAATACAATCTTTAAATTCAGCAAACGACATATTTGAAAGATCTTTTGTATAATCCAGAATCTGTGCAACAACTGTTCTATGAGCCTCTGGATTTCTCCAGAGTTTAGTTTCCACAAGGCAAATCAAGCCATCTGACGTTACATAAAGATTATCTATTGAACCGGCTGTAACAGAAACTTCTCTACCGAGAGGAATCAGATCATCCCAATTTGAATCCAACTCGCTACATGGAAGCAGCATCGGGTTTGCTATCAACAATTCTTGAAGCCACTGTTCATCAAATAACTTTTCTTTTGGTGACAATGCATATAGTTTATTTACAGTTTTTCCATTTGAGTCAACAAATATTAATTCTTCTTGCATTAAAATCCCCCGATATTAATAAAATTTTAAATTACTCAAATATTTTATCCTTTATACTTTTTCTTTTCTAGTTAGGCTGTGTCAATTTAAAGTTTTAAAATTACATGAGCACGTTGTTCTAGATTCATCAATCAACCGTCTTCTCCCCGAAATTTATCATAAGAAAGATATTAGGTCAATTGAATCAGGGAGTGTGCCAAAGCAAAATGAAAATGTTCGGTTTACTCATTTACTAAATCCTCTATAGATAGCAGTTATGGTGAATTGTTATCCATTATTCCCTAAATCATATTTGATAGGTTTTATTATATCTTCCCATTATTACATTAAAGGCTTTACAAAATTTCATATAGTATGGAATTGATATACTTAAAGGCCATATTTTTCAAATAATGCGTCCGATAACCAATCCAACTTAGGTTCACTGCGTATGGATAGCAAAACTTGTTGCCATGTACATTTTTGGAGTAATGACGGATTTTTCAAAGTGTATTTGACTTTTTGAAAAGCAATGAATCCTTTTCCTCCAGGCTGGAACTGTTGATATGTATCTAATTTATCCCTTAAAATTTAATTTTTAAACTTTATTGATTAGCGACAAAAATTCTTTCCAAAAAATGGAGTTCACTTAAATTCTCTACATCAGCAATTCTGAATTTCTATACTATCAATATCGCATTCTTGCCTTAGAAAACATATTTTGCACCCTATATCTCCAAACCTTTTGCTACAATACATTGAACCTACATACCAAAGATAATCCAGGATTATTGGAGGTTCTTCTATTCCAAGACTATCAAAATCTTCGCGGATATTCCATTGGAGTCTAACAAGCTTATTCTCCTTAAGAGATATTCCTTCAATTTTGTTTTTCTCGTATTTCAATGCTGCTTGGTTTCATGCTTGCTTTCCTATTTTACAAATACCATACTATCTACATATACTAGATTCTTAATCTGAAATAAATTCTAGAGATTCTATTTATTTCTTTTTCAAGCTCTTTTCTGTTAGTTTGGGAATAATGCCTGATCTTTTCTACTGGGATATCCCGCAAAAAGTTAGGACTTCGTAGTACTCTTTCTACACTGTTTCCAATTGCAACTATTAGACATGGACTAACTTCCTTTATTTCCATTTCCAGAATGTCTCTGTGAACATTACTATCAAGCTCCCAGAAGCTCTTTTCCAGCTTCTTAACTGTAATTGAATCCAAGTTGTTTTTTTTAATCAGATCTGTAATATATGCTCCTTCAAGTCTGTACTTCTTTAATAGATTTATCAATGTATCAAGATTTCCTGGTTTAGTGCCCCCACTTGGAACTTCAGCAATAAAAAATACTTTAATTTCTCCATCCCAAAGAATATTATAATCTGAAAAAAGCCAGAAATTATCTTTCAACTTTCTCTTTATTTCTTTTCTTATCTTTAATAGTTTTCCATTCATGTCCATTTTGCCTCGCTGTAAATTGTGATAATGAATCACCTGCCACCTTTTGTATATTCTATTCTTAAATCCTATTCCTTACAAAGTTCTCTAGCATAGCTGTAGCATGTTAAAGGACATGCGCCTTAAAAAAGACTCAGATTTGTTTTTGACACTTAGACCATTTCAGTTTTTCCCTATTTTTAGAGACTTTACTTTATATATAGAACTTGAGCTGATGAGGAGATGCAAAAGGCAAGGAGATTATCTTTAGAGAATGCAAATTGTTTATTTAACAATTGCAATAGCAGTTTATATCTTTTGTAGCTTTTTCATAACTTTCCTTTTGATTTCTCTCCTTCCAGCAATTTTTCTTTGACTACCAGAAAACTTTCACTATAAAATATTTGTTTGTGAACATAAGGAGATTGAAATTGGGAAATAAGGGGACTATATTTTGTCAAGCATAAAAAACCAACTTCTTGTAAATTTTTTATACTAAGCATAAAATTATTAATTAATTAAGCACTATGATTAATAGTGAAATATTAAGCGAACTAAAAAGCAACCCAGCTTTAATTAAAAAGAACCTTCAAATAATCGCATGTGCAGGTTCCGGGAAAACGGAATTTATTTCCCACCGAATTGCCTATATTATCGCCGAAAAAATAGCAAAATCAGAAAATATTGTTGCATTTACTTTTACAGAAAAGGCAGCCGAAGAATTAAAGTTTAGAATAAGAAGTAAGATTAGAGATTTAATAGGACATCAACCAGATGTTGGTGATATATATGTGGGAACAATCCATAGTTTTTGTTATGAACTATTGAAAGAGTTTATCCCTAAATATAGAGGTTTTGATGTGTTGGATGAAGGCAAACAATTTTCGTTTGTAAGTTCGATTCGCTCTGATCTTGGCATGCATGACTTGGAAGATTGGTTGGTATCAACTGGAATGAGAAAACCATATGGTTCGACTAAACAGGCATGGATTATCAATGCCTTTATTCGTTGTGTTGATATTGTGCGGGAGGAAATGCTAAAGCCCGAAGATGTATCTAATGCAGAAGCATTCGTAAGAGCTTATCACTTGTATAACGAAAAACTCCACGAAAAGCGGTTTTTGGATTTCAGCAGCATGATGGCTCTTGCAGTGGGATTTCTGGAGAACGATGATAATATTCTGTCAGAAGTCCAGAAACGATATACCTACATTACTGTCGATGAATACCAAGATGTAAATCTGATACAGGAAAGACTGGTAAAACTAATGTCAGGCAAGAAAAATAATATATGCGTAGTAGGCGATGACGACCAATCCATTTATCAATGGCGGGGTTCTACAGTTGAAAATATTATCAACTTTAAAAAGAGGTACTCAGATGTTTATACTTATCGGCTACCTGTTAATTACCGTTCAACAGATGGAATAATTAACACTGCCGATAAATTAATAAGAAACAACAATCCGAATCGTCTTAAAAAATCTATGAAGCCATGCGGAAAAAAATCACAGGAAGGAGATTTATATAAAATAGAATTTAAGTGCCAAATCGAGGAAATAGATTTTATCGTTGATCGCATCAAAAATTTGATCGGGACTGAATGGACAAACATTGATGGGTCAAAACGTGGTTTGGCTTATTCTGACATTGCCCTTTTATTCCGTTCTGTAAAATACGGAGCGCAACCTTATTTAAATGCATTGAACAAAGCCGGTATTCTTTACGCCGTTACCAATATCGGAGGCCTATTTGAAGCGAATGAAGTGGATATTATCTTTAATATTTTTTCCTACCTTGGTGATTTTGAAAAGATATGGGACGGGCAATCAGGAACTGGATTCGTACCCAACGAAGACTCTATTTACTCATCGGCAAAATCAGCTTTTTCATTATCAAATAAAAGAGCATTTGAAAGACAATTACAAGAGCTAAAAGAATCCGTTTCTGGGCACATTTCTCTGCAGGGTATCTATGGTGAAATTTTGGCAATCCTCGGTGTTGGCAGATATGATATTCACGACGATAAAAATGAAGTGGCTTTATACAATCTTGGACGGTTAAGCCAGGCAATTTCAGATTATGAGAGTATACGAACTTATTGCACTCCTCGTGATATCAAGCGCTTCTGCTGGTTTATCAGAAATTATGCCCAAAACGCCTATGACGCTGGTAGCGGAGATGACAGAACGCTTTATATTAACGCCGTGCAGGTGATGACGCTTCACGGCACAAAGGGGCTGGGTTTTCCTGTGGTGTTTATGCCTTACAGCGTGGAAAAATCTTTCCGGCATACACATCCTGGATTTTTAGATGCAAGCAAGTTTAATTTTGTTCGTTATCAGGGAAGCATAGAAGACGAGAGAAGGTTGTTTTATGTCGGTATGACACGTGCGAAAAAGTATCTCTATATAACATCTTGTGTGGATCCAGGCCCACACAAACGTAAGAAAAAGCCCAGCCAATTCCTGAATGAATTAAACGGGAACTATTTTATCGACAAGCTAGTCAAAGACCCTTCAAAAAGAAAGAAACTAAAACCACAACCGTCAAACGAAGATTACCGCTTTCCTACAAATTATTCTGAAATGAGCGATTATTTGCGGTGTGAATATGATTATAAAATGCGCTATATTTATGGTTTCAACCCTATCCTTGTACAGGCGCTGGGATATGGAAAACAGGTGCATAATATATTAAATATCCTGCATAAAGTTGCCCAGGAAACAGGCAAAGTGCCCACCGATGAAGAAGCCGCTGAAATACTGAAGCAACAATTCTACCTACGCTTCGCGGCAGAAAGCCAGCAGGACACCTTAAAACGGAGCGCCTTGCGGAGTGTGTTAAGATACATTGGAATGTGGTGGGAAGATTTTACCCTTTCCCTAAATACGGAGCGTAATTTTGAAATGGACATGGATGATGCGCTTATTTCCGGCAGTATTGACTTGCTAAAAAGAGAAAGTGTAGATGAAAGTATTCTGGAAGTGGTGGATTTTAAAACCGGCAATGAAAAGCGGATGGATGAAGAATTAACTTTGCAGGTACAACTCTATACCATTGCCGCCAGAGAGGCGCTTAATCTTGAAGTAAACAAAGCTTATGTTCACTTTCTCGATTCTGAAAAGCAGGCACGGATCGAAGTGTTAACCACACAAAAGCAGTTAGAATTGACCCGCAAAACCATATCGGATACTATCAAAGGAATAATTACCCGGCGGTTTAGGCGCAATCCAAAAAACAAAAAAGTTTGCAGTAAATGCGATTGGAGAAAATTTTGTCCGCAGAAGCAATAAGAAACAATCCTTACATCGGTCATCATAAACGCTTGCGGGAGCGGTTTATCAAGTCAGGATTGAATGGCTTTCACGATTACGAGGTGCTAGAATTGTTGTTGACTTATGTTTTCCCTAATCGTGATACCAAACCGATTGCCAAAGATTTGCTTAAAAAATTCAAAACACTTGCCGGTGTATTCAGCGCCGAAAAAGAAGAATTGCAGGAAATAAAGTGGGTTGGTGAACGGACAGTGGTTTATCTGAAGCTGTTGAATGATACGCTTGGTTTTATTTTCGAAGAACGAGCCAAAAATGAGGAAATACAGTTCACTCAAACAGCCCAGTTGTTTGAATACTTTAAAGCCACAATTGGCAACAAGAAAAATGAAGTTATGCGGGCAGTATATCTGGACAGCCAGAACAGACGGATACATGCGGAGAATTTGAGCGAAGGCACCGTGGCGGAAGCGGTGGCTTTCCCGCGCAAGATTGTGGAAAGTGCCTTGAAATATCGCGCCATTAGTGTGATTATTGCTCATAACCATCCCGGTGGGGTGGCGGAACCATCGGATAATGATGATAAGATTACCGGGCAGATTAAAAGTGCGCTACAAACGGTAGGTATCAGTTTGCAGGATCATCTGGTTATTGCCGGGGATGAATATTTCAGTTACCGGAAAACCGGGTATTTGGAATAGGGGAATTTTTGACAGGATTTACTATTATGCTACTGTCGTATATAGTTAATATTGGTTACTTTTGAATTTTGGGGAACACAAAATGGAAATAAGAGAAAAGGGGGATATTAGCTGTTATATGAAATGCTCATGTTGTAGTGGAGAATATCAATGAAAAGAAAAAAAACTATAAAAGCAGTCGATTTTTTTTGCTCTGGTGGAGGAATGACCTATGGGATGAGAGAGGCAGGAATTAATGTAATTGCCGGAATAGATATTGATGTCAGTTGCAAAGAAACCTATGAAAAGAACAATCCCAGCTCAAAATTTATTTTAGCCGACGTATTTAAACTGGAGGAGAAGGAACTTAAAGAAAATATCAATCTGAAAAGAAATGATGATGATTTGATTTTGATAGGTTGCAATCCTTGCCAATATTGGTCGTTCGTCAGAACCGATAAAACGAAATCGGAGAAATCAAAAAATCTATTAGCAGAATTCCGTCGTTTCGTCAAATATTTTAATCCGGGATTCGTAGTTGTGGAAAATGTTCCGGGAATACTTAGGAAGGAAGAAGAAAGTGGTTTGCAAGATTTTATTTCCGATTTGGAAAGTAGGGGTTACAAAGTACGGTACAAGATTGTGAATTTAAATGAATATGGGATTCCCCAAACGAGAAAACGATTTTCTTTAATCGCTTCAAGAGTGACGGAAGATCCCATTTTCCCCGAGCCCGACAAAAATAATAGACCTGTCGTAAAAGATTTTATAGGGGTGCATAATAACTTTCCCAGAGTAAATGCCGGTTTCAGAGATGTTTCCGAATTTAATCACACGGTGTCCAGTTTAAGTGAGAAAAATATTAAAAGACTGGAAAAAACATCGAAAAACGGGGGTTCTTGGCTGGATTGGGCAAATGACAGCAACCTGAAAAGAGACCGTTATAACGGCAATGGTTTTAAAGACAATTACGGAAGAATGTCATGGGATAAACCGGCCCCCACAATTACCACAAAATTTTTCAGTATCTCGAACGGACGTTTCGGACATCCGGAAGAAGATAGAGCTATATCACTTAGAGAAGGGGCTACTTTGCAAACTTTTCCGAAAAATTATGTATTTTATACAAAAAGCATAGTGGTAACGGGGAGAATGATCGGTAATGCCGTGCCACCCGAATATGCAAAAAGGATAGGAGAAGCAATAATAAAAAAATTAAATTCAAGATGAGGTGATAACATGGAAGAATTAAAAATGAGTTTCGATCCTAACACCATACAACATCTGGGAATAAATATGTATTCCAGTTTACCTACCGCAATTGCCGAATTGGTAGCCAATACTTATGATGCGTGTTCACCTGAGGTTCATATCAAACTATATGATAATGACGAGAAGAAAATTATTGTGGAGGATACGGGAGTCGGAATGACGTTTGAAGAAATAAATACACATTTTTTAAGAATCGGAAGAAACAGGCGAGAAGAGGAAGGGAAAGAAACAACATGCGGTAGAATTGCTACGGGTAAGAAAGGATTGGGTAAATTAGCCTTTTTTGGTATAGGTGATACAATCGAGATAACCACTACTAAAAAAGGTGTAGGTAAAAAAATAATTTTTACTTTGGATTGGAATGATTTAATTGGCACGCCTTCGGGAGAAGACTATAAACCGAAATACGAAGATGAAAATTGTGGAACATATGAACACGGAACGAGTATTACATTGCTAAATTTGAAAAGAAAAACAAAATTTTCAGCAGTGTCGTTAGCAAACAGTCTTGCAAAACTTTTTGATTTTCCAGACGAACATTTTAAAGTTATAATTTATTTTAATAATAAAAGGAAAGCTGAAATAGATAATAAATCGAAATATGGAGAGATTGAATCCGAATTCGAATGGAAATTTCCCGAGTTTTCAAATGGAATAAGTTTGGAATATAAAAATAAGTCCCAAATAGCGGGTAAGGTCATTACCACCGAAAAACCTCTCAAACCGGGAATGCGAGGTATTACTTTATTCGCCAACGGTAGGATGATCAATATGCCAGAATTTTTCGGCAGTTCTCAATCCAGTCATTTCTTTTCTTATGTGACAGGGTGGCTGGATGTGGATTTTGTTGACAATTGGGACGAGGATGTTATTTCAACCAATAGGCAGTCTGTTAATTGGGATTATGAGAAAACAGCCGAATTAAAAGAATTTATCAGGAAGTGCTTGGCTCAAATTCAGAACGAATGGAGAGAAAAAAGAAAAGAGAAAAGAACCGAAGAAATCAATAAGAAAACTCAAATTAACTTGGGGGATTGGTATGAAAAATTACCATCCGAAGTAAGAGGTAAAGTTGAAAATATCATTACCCCGGTTATTGAGGAGTCCGAATTACCCCAAAGAAAACAAAGCGAAGTTGTAGGAACACTTCATGATTTAATTCCCGAATATCCATACTATCACTGGAGACATTTGCATTCCGAAATACGAGATGCCTCTAAAAACGACTATAAAAAAGAGGACTATTATAGGGCATTTTCAGAAGCTGCCAAGAGATATATAATTGCTGTCAGGAATATATCAGGAAGCAACAATAGTAGTGATGCCAGTATGATGGGAGAAGTTTTTGGAAAAAATAAACAGAAATTATCTGTTACTAAAAAATACAAAAAACCAGATAGTAGTGATTTTCAAGCAAAAACAACAGATGATATTGAAGATGGACAAAAATTTCTTTCAATGGGAATTGTTTCAGGGTGTAGAAATCCTGTTTCTCACGAAGAAATACAAGATCTAAGAGTATCTGGCTTATTTTCAGATAAAGATTGCTTGGATGCTTTAAGTTTATTGTCCCATCTCTATCGGCGATTAGAAGATGTTGAAAAAAATGACTGATATTTTTAGAACAAAGAAGCGTAGCGAAATAATGTCCAAAATTTCTGGAAAAGAAACAAAACCCGAAATACTTGTCAGAAAATATCTTTTCAGCAAAAGATTCAGATACAGAAAAAATGATAACCGTTTACCTGGAAAACCCGATATCGTTTTACCGAAATATAAAACCGTCATTTTTATTCAAGGATGTTTTTGGCATGGACATCATTGCAAAGCAGGAAACCTACCTAAAACAAACAAGGAATTTTGGGAAAGTAAAATTAATTCCAACATTGAAAGAGATAAGAAAAATCAACGAGAGTTGGAAAAGCTCGGTTGGAAAATCATTGTTATTTGGCAATGCGAATTAAAAAACAAAGAGTTAAGGGCAAAAAAATTAAAAGAAACAGAGCAAAAAATACAAAATGACTACATCGTATAACAGAGCGTATCTATCTACGGTGCCTTGTACCTTTGCTCAGATCCAGCCTTATGGCTGGACTTAAGATACGTTCGAAACGTTATTCTGTCTAAAAATTAGGAGAAATTATGTCAGAAGAAAAATTTAAAGACCTGCCCGCCAAAATGACGGCGGACCTGCTTACTGGACTTTACTGGAAAGGAAAAAAGACCGAAGTGGACCGGGTGGTTTTGCCCTTTCAGACCATTGAAACCATAAATGAAAGCCGGGCAACCCGTGAGCGGGAGAAAATTAAAGGCTATAGTCTATTCAAAAAACCGAACGGTGGCAACTGGTATAATTGCCTGATCTGGGGCGATAATAAATATATTATGGCGTCGTTGTTAGAAGAATTTGCCGGAAAGATTGATCTGATTTATATCGATCCGCCGTTTGCCGCCGGTGCGGATTTTAGTGTGAAGATGACATTAGGTGATGTGGAAGGAATGAATTTTTTAGTTATAGACAAACAGGATATTTAAATTAGAAACAAGTAATAGAGAGTATAGATGAGTAGAATAGCTCCATCCGTTGTTTTAGGCGTCCTTTTAGAGAATGGACGTTCGATGAGTCGAACACGTTTGATGAAAATTTTATTTCTCATTCGTCAAAAAACTTCAATTGAAAAAGTATTCGCTTATTATGATTTTTTTCCGTATAAATATGGCCCATATTCTTTTATTGCAGATCGTGATATTTTTACAATGATTAGAGTAGGCATGCTTACAGGAAATACAATTTCGATATCTGAGGATAAAAAGAAGAAGTCAAAGGAATTATATAGTAGAATTACTGGATTTTTACAGGACGAAATACGTTCACTTATTTTGCAATATCGTTACTGGACAGATAAAATGCTTGTGGATGATATTTACAAGAAGTACCCTAATTATACTGTTCTAAGCAAAAGGAGTGGCAAACATCAGAAGCGTTTTATTGCTCCTACTTATATTTATACCATTGGCTATGAAGGTACGAGCGTTGATTCCCTTTTAAAAACTCTAATCCAAAAGGGTATTTTTAACCTAATCGATGTGCGAAATAATCCTTTTTCTAGACGTTTCGGTTTTTCCAAAAAAACTCTATATAATCTATGCGAAAAGGTTGGAATCAATTATTTTCACATTCCTGAACTTGGTATACCTTCTAAGGAGCGTTCCAATCTTCATGACTTTGCTTCATACCAAAGGCTTTTGGATTTTTATGAAATAGAAGTGCTTCCTTATAAGAAAGATTATTTATTCAAAGTAGCAAAATTGATTGAACAGAAATCGACTGCTTTGTTATGTTTTGAAGCAGATGTGCGTTGTTGCCACCGTGGTCGTTTGGCAAAAAAGTTAGCAACAATGACAGCTCTACCGATTCATCATTTGGAGGTTTGTAATGATTGAAAGGAAAAGGATTCTTATTACCGTCAAAACGTATCCTTTGCCGTCCAAAACTTATTTGGAACTTGTCTGTACGGCTGGGATGCTTGAAGACGGGACATTTATCCGTCTTTATCCCATAGACTATCGATACCGTCCAATTTACCAATGGTATAAAAAATATCAATGGATAGAAGTAGAAGTTGAGAAAAATGATAAAGATAATCGCAAGGAGAGCTTTCGTCCTAATGTTCAAACTATTAAGATTTTAGGAAAACCGTTAGGCACAAAAAATGGCTGGGCTGAGCGGAAGGCTGTTGTATTACGACACTCTGCCTGCTCTATAGAATATCTATGGGAAATGCAAAAAAAGGATAATACCAGCCTTGGGTTAGTAAAACCAAAAGAGGTGTTGGATGTGACCTACGAGTATGATGCTGAAGAATGGAAAAATAAATGGAAAGCAGATATAAATCAGCTAAGATTATTTGGTCCCCAGCGAAAAGCATTGGAGAAAATACCATTTAAGTTTAAGTACCATTTTATATGTAACGGGCCATGTTGCCGGGGGCACAAGATGATGATTGAAGATTGGGAAGTAGGCGAGCTTTATCGGAAAGAAGTACAACGCTTGAAGGAGAAAGAGAAAGCGGCACAAAGTGTACGCAAGAAGCTCCTCGATATGTGTGACGCAAACAGGGATCCATATTTTTTTGTAGGTACCGTCCTTAAGTATAAGACTTGGATTATTGCCGGCGTATTTTGGCCTCCAAAGGAAACAAAATGAAAAGATCAGGACAAGGGTATTAGTTAAGATATTAGGAGAAGCTATGGCAGAAAAAAAATTTGAAGACCTACCCACCGGACTCTACTGGAAAGGCAAAAAGACCGAAGTGGACCGGGTGGTTTTGCCCTTTCAGACCATTGAAACCATAAATGAAAGCCGGGCAACCCGTGAGCGGGAGAAAATTAAAGGCTATAGTCTATTCAAAAAGCCGAACGGTGGCAACTGGTATAATCGCCTGATCTGGGGCGATAATAAATATATTATGGCGTCATTGTTAGAAGAATTTGCCGGGAAGATTGATTTGATCTATATAGACCCGCCATTTGCCACCGGCGCGGATTTTAGCGTGAAGATGACATTGGGCGATGCCGAATGGACAAAAGAACCATCGGCTATTGAAGATAAAGCATATAGAGATACCTGGGGATTCGGATTAGATTCATATTTGCAGATGATGCATGACAGAATTGTATTAATTAGAGATTTATTAAGTGAAAAAGGAAGCTTATATATACATTTAGATTTTCGTGTGGTTCATTATATCAAAGAAATCACCGATGAAATTTTTGGAAAGGATAACTTTTTAAATGAAATTATTTGGTGTTATTCTGAAAGAGAAATTAGCAAAAAATTTTATAATAGAAAACATGATACAATATTGTTTTATGCAAAGAATTCTAATAATGATTCAAGAGCATTTAATTGTTATGATATTACAGAAGAATATTCAGAATTAAGTATCTTGAAATACACCCTGAGAGATAAAGACGGAAGGAAGTATCAAATAAGAGGTAAAGGCGGTCATTATGTAGGAAAACAGCAATTGAAACCTGAAATTGAAAAAGAACACCCAGAATGGACATATAGAGATTATCTAGATGAAAAACCAGGGGTTCTACCAAGGGATTGGTTCTCAAATATCGACTTTGAAAATAGAGCATCAGCAAATAGAACTGGTTATGCTACGCAAAAACCTGAAAAATTATTAGAAAAATTTATCAAAGCCTCCTCTAACGAAGGCGATTTAGTTGCCGACTTTTTCTGCGGTTCCGGTACCACGGGCGCTGTGGCGGAAAAGTTGGGCAGGCGCTGGATTATGGCAGATCTGGGCAGGTATGCCATTCATACCACCCGCAAGCGTCTGTTGGGCATAGACAATTGCAAACCATTCATAGTTCAGAATCTCGGCAAATATGAACGGCAATACTGGCAGGGCATTACCTTCAAAAAACGTAGCAATGAGCAGTTACCCATTTATGAATACATCCAGTTCATTCTCAAGCTCTACAATGCTGAACCCTTAACAGGCATGCTGCATATTCACGGCAAGAAAGGAAGACATTTTGTGCATGTGGGCGCCGTGGATGCGCCGGTTACGCTTACTGAAATTAAGGAAGCCATGGATGAGGTAAAACAGGCCGGTCAGAAGGCACTGGATATCCTTGGCTGGGAATGGGAGATGGGCTTGCACGATGTGGTGGAAAAAACTGCAAAAGAGAGCGGCATCCATCTTCGCCTTCTTTCCATTCCCAGAGATGTGATGGATCCCAGAGCCGCAGAAAAAGGCGATGTTACATTTTATGAATTGGCCTATCTGGAAGTGGAAGCCACTCAACCAAAATCCGGCACTTTTAAAATTGAACTCAGAGACTTTGCCATCCCAAATCTGGATTTAATCCCGCAGGAAGTAAAAGACAAGATAAAGAAATGGTCGGATTATATTGACTACTGGTCTGTGGATTGGGACTGGAACGAGGATACGTTTCACAATATGTGGCAGTCCTACCGCACCCGCAAGGAACAAAAATTAGAATTAACATCCGATGCGCATAAATATAAAAACAGCGGTTATCATAAAATAATGGTTAAGGTGATTGATATCTTTGGTAATGATACTACCCATGTCATTGAGGTAAAATCATAATGGCACGAAAACGCAAAGCGAAAAGAACTCAAAAAGAAACCATCATCCACCTGGATCAACGCCTTCCGGAAGTAATGGGAAGAGATCCGTATTCCATTCCAGCCAAACATTTACTGCCTGATGGTAAAGGTGACTACATTGAAAAAGATGAAAGACGCCCCAGCAAGACCCTGTTGGTTAATCAAATCCGTGAAGCGGTGGATAAATGGCGGAAAAACGGCTATGAACGTCCGCAAGGTATTTCCGGTACTTCCAAAAGGTTAATGGAATGGTGGTTTGATGAAACCCATTTTTTTCCTGATGGAGAACCTTTCAGTTACTATTTTGCTCAGAGGGAAGCAATAGAGACTATCATTTGCCTGTATGAAATTGTTAAGAAGCGGGAGGCTGCAGATTTAATTTTTTCATACATGGACCCGTTGGCATACGGAGATGATCTATTCACCACACGCAAGAAAATCGAAGAAACCACTCGCGAAAAACGTATCCTCACCCGGGTTGTGCCTGAAACAGGGCTGATTGCTCATCAGGAGATTCCAGCCCCGGATCATTACCGCTATGCGATTAAGATGGCAACCGGCGCGGGTAAAACGCTGGTCATAGCAATGGCAGTTGTCTGGTCTTATTTCCATAAAAAATTTGAACCGGATTCAAAGTTAAGCAAATTGTTTCTGATTATCGCGCCAAATGTTATTGTCTTTGAACGTTTAAAAGACGATTTTGAGAGCGGTAAGATATTCCAGGAATGGGACTTAATCCCGAACGAATGGAAACATGACTGGCAGATGACATGTATCCTGCGGGGTGAAAGCCGAAAGACTTCCACAGAAGGAACGATTTATCTTACCAATATTCATCAATTGTATGAACCAAGGAACAACACTGGTGGTAATGATCCGGTAACCCGCCTGCTGGGGCCCAAACCAAAAGAGGCCACCGGCTCCTGGGAAAAGGATTTGCTGGACAGGGTCAAAGCGCATGATGATCTCTTGATTATCAATGACGAAGCACATCATGTCCATGACGAAGACCTGGAGTGGATGCAGGTCATCTTACGTCTGCATAATCATTTGAAAGAAAAGGGCAGCAAGGGATTATCTTTGCAACTTGATTTTACCGCTACGCCTAAGGATCAGAACGGCACCTTTTTCCCGTGGATTATTTGTGATTACCCACTGGCGCAGGCTATTGAAGACCGCATAGTAAAGGCACCTTTGATTGTTCACCAGACAGACAAGGCCGATCCGGAGAAATATGACAGCGCCAGTGTTGCTTATGCTGAATGGATCAGTATTGCCATTTCCCGCTGGAAAGATCACCATAAAGCATATGGAAAAGTTAAAAAGAAACCGGTGCTTTTCATCATGGCAGAAAACACACGGGATGCAGACGATATTCATGCGTCACTGAAAACAAAAGCAGAATTTAAAGGAGACGGCCAACTCCTTTTAATTCACACTGATAAAAAAGGTGAAATTCAGAAACGCGATCTGGAAAAAGCCAGAGAAGCAGCACGATTAATTGACAAACCGGAGAACAAAATAAGGGCTATTGTGAGTGTCATGATGCTGCGTGAGGGATGGGATGTAAGAGGAGTTTCCATCATTTTAGGCTTACGACCATTCACTGCAAAAGCCAATATTCTTCCGGAACAAGCTGTCGGTCGGGGGCTTCGCTTGATGAAAGAGGTGGGTCCCTATTATATTCAGATTGTAGAGATCATAGGAACAAAAAAATTTGAGGAATTTGTAAAACAACTGGAGGTAGAAGGAGTCGGCGTTGGTTACACCCGTCAAACACCGGACATGGGACCATATGTTTTCCCGCATAAAGCCAAAGCCGAATTCGACATTGAAATTCCACTGCTAACACCGTCCTACACCCGTCAGGCAAAGGGTCTCAATTCTTCATTTGTTGATGATTTGCCTACTAATCCAAGAGGTTTGAAAGTAACCGAAGGAGTGATAAACAAGGTAGAATTGGTTGAAACGGTTACACAAAAAACCGTTGCTCAAAAGAAGGTAACAATTGATGAAGCCGTTCCTGAAATCAATGAAATATTAATAAATTTAACCAATCGTATTTGCAAAGAGGCGCGAATAGATGGGTACTTTGCAGTGGTTTATCCGATATTGCGAAAGTATTTAAAAAATGTGTTTTTCGGTCAAGAAGTAGATCTGGACAATAATAAGATCAAAAGATTATTAACAGATTCCCGGAACACGGCAGAAATCATTAAAACCATGGCTAAGGCGATTGGTGATAAGAGTATTAGGAAAATAACGGTAAAAATGAAGAGCGATCCGCTACGTTTATCCGAATTGGATGGATTTTACTGGAAACGGTTGTGGGTTGAGTTGGATAAGACCATCTTCAACATTACTCCATGCTTTAATGGTTTTGAGATACACTTTGCGCAATTTTTAGATAACGCTCTTGATATCAGCAAATTTGTAAAACTGGCAGAGACCTATACAAAGTTTTCGATTGAATACATCAATCATAAGGGTGCCATTGCATATTACTATCCGGATTTTGTGGCGGAACAGAAGACAAGCGAAAAAATTACTATTTGGTTGATTGAGACAAAAGGCTGGGAGCAAGAAGACGTTCCACTAAAAGATGACAGAGCAGGAAGATGGTGTGAAGATGCAACAAAGCTAACCGGTGTTGATTGGCGTTATTTGAAAGTCCCATATGTAATTTACACGACAATTACAAAAGATCTATCTTTAATGCCTTCTTCTTTTTTAGAATTTATAAATATTTTTAAAAAGTATTTAAAAGATGAACAAATCCCTTTTAATGTTTAAGTTAGGTTGTAATTAAAGTTTAATATACTAATTTTAAAGTTCCCCAAATTTGCACTTTATTATTTTACCTCCTAAACATATTCTCATTATGCCAGGTGAGGAATTCCTGAGAGGGGTAGTCCAGCCTATTTGAAGGCAGATTGACTCCCTTGCCGTGAAAAGTAAAATAGTATTCACCGTTATGGAATTCCTCCCTAATGCGTCGGCTCACTTCGATCTGGTGCTGCGGAGTTATTGTCATGTATCCTTTATCAAACAGCCTGTGCATATCACTGCGGATAAGCAGGCCGTTCTTCACAGCATGAGGTCCTCCATCAGTATAGGATTTAATATGCGCAGCTTCCAGGACCGGAAGCGCCCTTTCATGTGTGATCGCACAGGCACGATTATATGCATCGGTAACCATAACCCTGAAAGAACCCTGGCCTAACCTTGGCTTAACAAGAGTTCCTTTTCCATATCTTAATTGATTTTCAACAATGCCTCTCCCCTCTTCATCCATAAACATATTGTGCTTTTCGGCAAGTCTGTATTCTAGCTTCTTTAAAATGAACTTTCCTGCTTCGCTCGATACATCATAACTCTTTCCTCTTACAATATTTGCCGACCATTCCGGAGGTTGAAACCATCGAGGCTCCTTAAAGAAAAAAGGCTGAGTCAGAAGAAGGCAGCCTATGGGAAAATCCTCAAAGCGATTATCCTGGCCTCCCCGGTATTTCACAATCCGCCTTCTCATTTCTTCATAAGTTGGGGCTCCATTCTTTATACCGAAAGCATCCCAGGCTAAGCTGATAGGAAGAGTTGTGGCAGATGCAAAAATTCCTCCGCCTGCGATGTAATTCCTTGGGCTGTGTAGTTTAAAAAGGAACAAACCGCCCTGTTCCAGTGATCGTAAGAGACCGCTTGCAGACGGCTGCCAGAAGTTTACTTCATCGAGAGGTTGGTGGCTTAGAGGCTGGTAGTTTGAAAGAAAATCGTACCAGTTGTTATCTGTTACACCTACATAAAGCTTCATTTGTGTAGTTTTTGAATTAATCTTATAATATTTTATTATCTTGAGATGAAGATGAAAGGAGACTTCTCTTTCTCCAAATCATGTTTTTCCCAATCATCTATGATCCCATTAAATATAAATATTAGATAAAATAATATCTCTACATTATAAATAAGTCAATCGCCTTTAGAGATGAAGAGGAGGGTGAATTTATATACTTTATTTGATTTGCTGCATGTTGATTTGCTGCATTTTATACATTTAATTTGAATGTGAGATATTTTTTATAACCCTAAGTCATTGAAAAGTCAAGAATTGGCTGTTTTTATGACTTCAAGTCAGCGGAAAGTAAAGAATCGTCTGTTTTTATAACTATTAGTTATTAAAAATCAATAATTGGCCTATTTTATGACTTTAAGTTATAAAAAATCAATCATTGGCCTATTTTATGACCATAAGTTATAAATATTCAAAGAATTGACCAACGTCAACTAGTTTTTTAGGTTCGAACCCTTCTTTAACGATGGAAGGATGGTAAAATCGAGACAATGACTCAAAATCGGACATTACTCGCTAAAAGAAGTTTCTTATCCCTTAACTAGATCAGAAAATGCTTATTAGCTGGCCTATGGTCCCTATTAAGATGAACGCGTCACTAAGATGTGACAAAAGAATCCGTCGACGAGAGAATTTTCCTGAAAACTCCTTCTCAAAACTGCCCATCTTAAAAATAAACTGTTTAGTATATGGTCGCGAGGTTTTTATGCCGATCCAGATCCCAATAACAGTAATTATTAAACAAACAACCTGTAGCCATTTCATATGCATCACCTCCTATATTTATGGCTGTATTCCGGGTCTTTGGCCTTCGATGTGAAAACTTTCTTAGCATTGTTGATAATAACAGGTCAAACAACAAACTTGTTGCAATATACGCTTCATTAATATAATATTCCTTAATATCGTTTTTCTCTGCACGTTCGTGTGCAGTTGGTTTTGTAGGTTGACTCGCATTTTTTCTTGCTTCATGCATCATCCCTTAACTGATTTTCTCTCCATTGCTTCGCCATTGTCAATTCCTTTACTGACCTAAGTTTCGCCATTAATTTTCAAAACACATTGTAACTTATTTATATTAAGCATGTTGCATTGCCTGTAAATGTACTACCTAACTTCTGGAATTTCGGGGTTCAAAGCAGTTAGAATAAATAAATAGGGACACATCCTATTTTTCATGCTTTATGCTTTAGGGTCGGGCTGAATCCCTTTGGATCTTTGGCCCTTCCTTCGTCCTCTGTCCTCTGGGGTCGGGCCGCACGAACTATTTGTTTGAATTTTCAGAAGTCAAACTGAAAACGACCTCATAATCTGCCTTAAAACAAAAACAATGGTTTTGGTGGCAAATTGTACGCTTATGGTAAGATTTACTCGTAAGGCAATAAGAGAAATAGTTGACGTTGGTCAAAGGACACAATGATCTTCTGCAAATAAGCCTTTTTAGAGACTTCCATCTCTATGAAAAAAATGAATAAAGAAACCATGTAGCAGGGAAATTATCACTTAAATGAGATATAATTGTAACATTTAATGTGAGTAATGTGTAACATAATACTTACGAAAGATAATAAAATATTTAGGGCAACTGAAGTTATTCTTCTAAAAGTAGTATTTTTTTTTTATGGCATAAATATTGCTATTTAAATTCACATAATATTTAATATAAAGACTCGAGTATAGATCAATGGAAATTCTTGAACTTAAAAGTGTAAATAAGAGTTTTGGAGGTCTTAAAGCAGTAGATAACCTCTCTATTGCAATTCCTGAGGGAAAGATAACAAGTCTTATTGGTCCTAATGGAGCAGGGAAAACAACTATTTTTAATATAATATCTGGGTTTATTAAAGCAGATAAAGGAGCAATTTTTTATCAAGGGGAAAAGATAAACCATAATTCTCCATATCAAATTGCCTGTATGGGAATAGGCAGGCTATTTCAAGATGTGAGAGTATTTGATAAATTATCTGTTCTTGATAATGTTTTATTAGCCAAGGAAGATCAACCTGGTGAAAATCCATTCATTTCGCTATTTAATAGAAAGAAAATGAGAAGTTTTGAAGAGTCTAACTTGATCAAGGCCAGAGAGTGGATTGAATTCGTGGGGCTAAGCGAGAAAGAAGGATCTCTTGCAGAAGACCTCTCCTTTGGGCAGCAGAAACTTCTATCTCTTTCTAGATTGCTGGCTGGTGATTCAAATTTAATGCTCCTGGATGAACCGGCATCAGGTGTCCATCCAGCTATGTTAAAAGATATTCTATCCATCTTGAAAAGTCTCACAAGACAAGGGAGAACGATCATTCTTATTGAACATGACATGCGAGTAGTAAATGAAATTTCTGATTGGGTGATTCTCTTAAACAGCGGTAAACTTGTTTCCTTTGGTCTCCCGGATGAAATTATGAATGATGAGGTTCTAAAAGAAGTATATCTGGGAGTCTGAAATGAGTGAAGATGGATTTTTAATAAGTGAAGGAATAGAAGCAAGTTACGGAAAGAAGAAGGTGCTCTATGGTGTTTCTGTTGAAGTCAAGAAAGGAGAGATTGTCTCTATTATTGGACCTAACGGCGCCGGCAAGTCAACATTTTTAAAAGTAGTATTTGGATTGCTAAAGCCAAGTCGAGGTAGAATAATTTTTCTAGACAAAGATATTACAAAAAATAATCCGATGAAAAATAGGGAGTCTGGAATCTCTTACTTTATTCAAGGGGGAGAGGTATTCACAAATCTCAGCATCGAAGAGAATTTGGAAATGGGCTGTTATACTTCAGGTGAAGATTATAAAATTGAGGAATGGAAAAAAGAGATGTTCAGGTTGTTTCCTCAACTTTATGAATATAGAAAAAGGAGGGCGGGTTTATTAAGTGGAGGAGAAAAGCAAATGCTCGCCTTGTGCATAGCGCTTATTAGAAAACCAAAGCTTATGCTGCTTGATGAACCATCTGCTGGTTTAGCACCACTTTTAGTAAAACAAATAACAAGAAAAATTAAAGAAATAAGAGATGATTTTGGTTTCTCTGTACTTCTTGTCGAGCAAAATATCAAACAAGCACTATCAATCAGCGATAGAGTATACCTTTTACGGATGGGGCGAGTTGAGGCGTGTGATGTGCCAGAAAAAATCATAAAGGACAAGATGGTTGATAAAATATTTTTTGCTTAACATGAATTATTTGGACAGAAATTATAAGAGTTAATCTGAAAGGAAGGGAATTACTAAATGCTTTTTCAGTTTGTTGCTAATGGAATTGTCGTAGGGTGCATTTATGCACTTATGGCTTTAGGATTTGGGATTATTTACAAAACCGCTAAAGTCTTCCATATTGCTCACGGTATTGTCTATACAGCAAGTGCATATATTTTATACACAGCTAATATTCTTCTGGGATTAAATGTTTTCATTAGCTTTGTTATTTCGATAGTTGTAGCAGCATTTTTAGGAATAGCTATTGAAAAATTTGTATATTTACCACTATTTAAAAAGGGAGCACCACTATCTATTTCTTTAATAAGTTCACTCGGAGTTTACATTTTTTTAGTCAATCTGATTGCAATGATCTATGGTAATGAAACTAAGGTTCTGCGTCCCGGTATAGAAAAAACCTACCAGGTTGCTGATGTTATTTTAACAAGGATACAGATTCTTGAAGTTATTGCATTTTTAGTACTATTTTCGATGTTCTTTTTATTTCTGAAAAAGTCAAAACTGGGAAAATCAATTGAAGCGCTATCAAACAATCCAACTTTAGCTACAGTTATAGGGATGAATGTTAGTAAGATAAGAAGTTATGTATTTGGCATAGGTTCTCTTTTTGCAGGAGTTGCTGCTAATCTGGTTGCTTTGGATGTGGGAATTGATCCTAACATAGGGTTTTCTGCTGTGCTTACTTCTTCTGTTGTTGTTATAATAAGTGGAACTGAAAAATTTGAGAATGCAGCTTTGGGAGCATTTATAATTGGATTGATACAAAACCTTGTCGTTTGGCAAATATCAGCTCGTTGGCAGGATGCTATTACTTTCATAATGCTTATTATTTTTCTCTTACTAAGACCGCAGGGGATTTTGGGTAGAAAAACTAGATTGGAGGAAGCGTGAATTATATATTGCACATTCTGATAATGATCGGAATCTATATTATTTTATCCTCTTCATTAAATTTACTGGTCGGATATACGGGACTGCTATCGCTTTCCCATGCCGCTTTTTACGGCATTGGTGCATATATAACAACTTTATTAATGACAAAAATAGGTTTCAATTTCTTCTTGGCATTAATTTTTGCTATATTAATAACAATGGTTATGAGTTTGATAGTTTCAATTCCATCTTTACGCTTGAAAGGCGATTATTTTGTATTAGCTACAATTGGTTTCCAGATCATTACTTTTAGCGTCTTATATAACTGGGTATCACTTACAAGAGGTCCATACGGAATACCCGGTATCCCAAAACCAACAATTTTTGGTTTTGAATTCGGTAATCTGACTTTATATTTTATTCTTACATCGATATTGGTTGCTATAATCTTTATGGTTATTTGCCTTCTATGTAAATCCCCTTTTGGACGGGCATTGAAAGCAATTAGAGAAGACGAGATTTCGGCAAAAGCTCTTGGCAAAAATACCACAAATCTTAAAATATGGTCCTTTGCATTTGCAGCGGGGATTGCTGCGGTAGCCGGCAGCCTGTATGCAAGTTATGTAACATATATTGATCCCACAAGTTTTACAATCGATGAGTCTATTTTTATCCTTTGTATTGTTTTAATTGGGGGAAGCGGTAATCTGAAAGGACCGGTAATAGGGGCTGTATTGCTGGTTATTTTGCCAGAGGTCCTACGGTTTCTAAATATACCCGATACTGTTGCACCAAATGTACGACAGATGATATATGGTGCTATTATTGTAATTTTGATGCGATACCGTACTCAGGGTATCGCTGGAGAGTATAAATTTGATTAATTTTAAAGTGTATGAGATCAGTAGGTTTTTGATTTAAAGAAATTTTGCAGTATTATGGTTTAATAAAAGTTGTTTTCAGGAGCAATTAGTCAAAAACAAAAGGAGAATTTAAAATGACATCAAAAAAGAGCATATTAAGATTAGCGAGCTTAGCGGTGATATTTTCTGTCACCATAGGCTTCTTCAGTTTCACATGCTGTGCTAAAAAAGAGCCGGGGGTTATCAAAATAGGGGCGATACTTTCTCTAACCGGAGAGGCCGCATCTTACGGGAATATGATGAAAAAAGGAATGGAGATTGCAATTGATGAAGTCAATGCCAAAGGCGGAATAAAAGATAAACCTCTGAAAATTATCTACGAAGATTCCCAGTTTCTTCCTAAATTAGCCATAAATGCAGCAAAAAAATTGATTGAGGCAGATAAGGTAAAGGTAATCACAGGTATTACAGGGAGCAAGAATGCTCTATCGATTGTCCCCTTGGCAATATACAGAAAAGTTGTAATCATTGATGCCTTATCTTCGTCTCCTGAGCTTTCAAAATATGGAGGGAAATTCTATTTCAGAATTATGCCTTCTGATCTCTTTGCCGGAAGGTTTATTACTCAATGGAGTCTTCGGAAAGGATGGAAAAAGGTATCTATATTTTTCGCAAATGACGATTGGGGCAATGGTATTTTAAGATCAGCAAAAGAAAAACTGGAATCTCAAGGGGGGAGGATTGTTGTAGAGTTGGCAGTGGAACCTGGTACCAAAGACTTTAGAAGTTTGATCCGAAAATTGGTTGATCCTAATCCTGAAGTAATCTTTTTATTTGCTTATGCCCCTGAGGCTGGTATTATTATTAAGCAGTTAAAAGAAAGAGGAATAAACTTGCCGATTATTGGGAGTGACAATCTTAGTGCAAGTGAATTTTTAAATGTTGGAAAAGATGTAGTTGAAGGCGTAATGTTCATTTTACCTGTCGAAGGCGAGGGAGAAGTATATTTTAAATTCCGAGAAAAATTTAGGAAACGTTATGGTGAACATCCTAGTATAAATTCCATTAAATCTTACGATGTAGTGAAATTAGCCTCATATACGATTGAGAAAGTTGGTTATGACGGTGAAAAGATATCTAACCTTTTAAGTAGTCTTAAAAATTATGTTGGCGCTTCGGGTTCAATTGAATTTGACAAGCATGGTGATATTGTAAATCCAAGATATCAGTTAATGATTTACAAAGGTGGGAAATATAAAGCTTATGAAGAGTAAATTGAAATTTAAACGAATACTGGAAGCATATAAATTGATTCAAGAAAGGCAACTTTCTACACCCCTGAGAGAGCATCCAAGAGCGTCCGCTTATTTTAACGCTAAGATATTAGTAAAGCATGAGGACTATAACTGGGGTGGTGCCTTCAAAATTCGAGGTTCTGCATTTTACATATGGAAAAACCTTCCTTTTCTTCGTAAAAAAGAAGGAATTATTTGTGCTACTCGTGGAAATTTTGGAATAGGAGTTATCCTCGCTTCTAAAAGTTATAATCTTCGGCCTTATGTCGTTGTTCCTAAGAACAATATTATAGAGAAAAATCAATTATTAAAATCTTATGGTGCAAATTTAATCGAATATGGACAGGATTATGATGAAGCTAAAGAATACGCACAGAGGCTGTCCGAAGAAAATAATTGGTTCTTTTTATCTACTGCTGATGACCCTGATATTATTTATGGAGCTGCCACAGTTGCGCTCGAAATTTATATGCAATACACAGATTCGATCGACTATTTAATTGTACCTATTGGGAGTGGTTCTCTAGTTTCAGGTTGCCTCTTAGTAAGGAATGCGTTAAACGCATCTACAAAAGTAATAGGTGTGGAGCCTGAAAAGGCCAATGCAACATATCTTTCGTGGAAAAATGGTAAACTCACAAATATAGACTCATGTGAAACGATTGCCGATGGACTTGCTACTCGATCGACTTTTTCCCTTCCTTTTGAAATGATACAATCCTATATTGATAAAATCTTCCTCGTAAGCGAAAATGAAATAAGAAATGCACTTCGTCTTGTATTAAATCTTACAGGACATATTGTTGAACCAGCTTCTGCGACTGTCTTTGCTGTATTAGAAAAATATCGAGATATGTTTAGGAATAAAAATGTTGCAGTTATATTTACCGGCAAGAATATATCAAAAACTTTATTAAAAGAGATTGTATACAATGAACATTAGATTCTCCCAAGATGCTGGCTTAAAATTACTATTTAAGAGGCGTCTTGATTACAAAACACATCCACGGTATCTTGATTTGGCGCAAAATACAGTTAATGAAATGGCGCAGTACATTAAGACTAAAGAAATAGTAAAAGAATTATTTGACGATAAGAAAATTCTAGCAATAGATTTTTGCACTGGAACAGGGCTATTCGCTATCAGTATTCTATCTGCCATATGTGTTGATAAAATTATTTTATTAGATGTTGATAAACGATTCATAAATTTTACACGGAAAAGATTGAAAGAGCATTCTAATATTGAATTTATTTTAGAAGATGCTCTAACTTTTACAGCAGAGGAAAAAGCTCATTTAATTTTACTCGGGTCCGCTTATCATCATATAGAGGACAGTAAGAAAATTATATTTCTGAGGAATGTAGAAAGAAATCTACGCTCGGATGGCTACGTATTGATGGCTGACCATTTTATACCTGTTTACAATAATGAAGAAGATTATTCTCACTCAATAGTTGAATTCTATTCAAAACTTATAAAGTATCTTGAATTAGTAGGTACTTCATCAACTGCTATAAGAATTATAAAACAAGTCGCATATTATGGTTATATTCATGAATACGAATATAAGGTTTCCTATAAAATATTTAGAGATCATCTAAACCAGACTAACCTGGTCGTAGGTAAAGAATATAGAGTCTGGCCTGAAAGGAATGGGAAATTTTTAGATCCTAAGGTTGGAAGTTTTGTGATAGTCTTGAGGAAAAAGGAGCAAAGTTATGAAAAATGAAATAATTAACTTCCTTAAGACCGAAATAATTTCTGAGATGTTGGCCTCCGAGATTTTCGTGTCCTTAACCGCTGTTGATGATGAAGAGAATCTCTTTAAGTGTTTGCATCCCCTTGTGGTGAGATTTGCTACCACTAAGCTTCGTCCTTGGGGGATACCTCTTATCGTGCTTAGTAATGATAGCAATAATAGATACCATGTCCTCGAATCATTTTTAAAAACAAAGTTAGAAAAACTATTCACAGAAGAAGTTATAAATAAACTTAAGACAGAAGAAGAGACAAAAAAAATTCCCAACGCACTTATTGAGAAATACGGTAAAGACAATATCCCGTGGTTCATAGCTGAGGTGGGAGATGAACCGGTTAAATTGGAAGGGAAATTCGAAATAAAAGAGAAAATGATAAATTACTACGCACTGTGTAAAAGTAATAATATCTTTGAAAATAAGGATCTGAAAGAAATACTTAAGGAAGTATATGATTCCATACTAAAAATAATAGAAAATTATAAAGCAATTCAGAAGAAATTAAAACCGGTAGAAAGCCGTATACTACAAAACGAGGATCGAGCATATAATCCTAACTGGCTCTTTAACTCGCTTGCTGATCACACCTTAATAATATCTCTCAGTATTATGAGGTTGCAAGATTGTTTAGATGGATTTTTCTTAAGCCTAAATAGAAAGGGTAATGAATTCCAAATAAAATATCATCCACGCTCATGGCAGAAAACAGCTTTGAATAAGTTGCAAAAAGACTTATCTCGCTCTCCTTTTGATATTCTTAGAGATGATGGTTATCCGCCTGAGTACTACCAATCAGGTTTCGCTATGGTCACTGGAGTTACACAGGTAGGGAACCCTCTAAGTGAAGAGATAGCCAAAGACCACAAAGAAGAAATTGGGAAAAAATATCCCAAAGAACTTCATAAAATTGAAGAAAAAATATGGTGCCCAACTAACTACAAAGTACTGTATGTTCCATTGAACGAAAGTATTATGAATAGATTCTTGATTGCTTTACGGCTTCCTGTTATGAAGAAATTGAATTCTTTTAATAGGGAACTTTTAGAAAGATTTGCAAACAAGGTGGCTTATCGTATAAAAATATCTTTTACTGAAAGCTTACTTCCGGATCAGAATTTTTCAACTTTGAAGTTTATGTTATACGAAGAAGCAGAATTACCAAAACCGTTAAGTGAAGAAAAGCCTAAAAATATTTCACTCTTTAATGACTTTAAGAGAAATAGTGATGCGATTCGAAAAATAGTAGAAGAGAGCGGACGAGCAAAGGAACTCCAAGAAATGACAAAGATTATCTCCCATCTGGCTAAGAACACAATTTTTAACATGCGTAGAATACCGCTGGATAGAAAAATTGAAGAGCTATGCGAAGAAGGAATGGTAGGCTGGAGATCGCTTTCTCTTCTTTACAAGTTCCAAGGTGATTTATTACTTAGTTTCCGGTTAATAGCCGACATAGAGAAAGAGCAAAAATTAACCGAAAAAAAAGATGTGAATTTACCCGAAAGGATTGTAGATGCTTTCGCATTTATCTATAATCTTACGGCTGCGCTTGACTTAAATAGAGATAAAAAATGGGATGGGGAAGGCCCATATCAATGGGGAAAGGGGGAAAAAATCCTTCCATTGGGGTTAACATTAGAGGTAGAGGAGAACAACAATCGAAAAGAAAAATATGAAAAAATTATCCCTGACCTGTCGATAAAAGATGAGATTTCACCTGACGTTAAGGGGAAAATTGAATCTAATGTTCCCGAACTCTCAACCCCACTCTATGTTACATTAGAACAATATCAGATTAAGGCGTTGGAGTTTATTTTAGTAGAAAGTTTTTTAAATGTGTTTAAACACAAGGCACAAAATTGTGAAAAAGTCATCGCACGATGTAAAAGTGAAACTCACCAAAATGAAAAATATATAATAAAGTCTATAGATATCGAAAATAAATCTAGTGGACCTCGAAAGCTGAAATCAGGAGGAATAAAATTCAACAAGCAGTTAGCTAAAAGGGCTGCGTTCGATTATAAGACAAGTTATTATGATGACAAATATACAGTTTCCCTTTCTATAAAAGAGGAGGCACCATGGCTTTAAGGAAGATAAAGATTGCTATGATCGATGATATGCGCCAATTAGAGGAGAGCTACTCCGATTTAAGAGAAATAAAAGGAGAAAAGCTAATAGAAATTACTAACCATCAGAATTTTTGTAGTTTATTAGAAGAGCTAATAAAAGATGGAAGCCTACCATATGATGACTGGAAAAGATTAGAAAAAATAACAAAATTTGCAAAGAATTTTTATCATGAATATGACATTATTTTCATAGATTTTGATTTTGTAATCCAAAAAATGGAATGTGTAAAAGAAAGGCAATGGGGATTTAAATTTGAATTTGAAAAAATAGAAGAAAATAGGAAAAAGAGGAAGTATTCTATTCTTCCTGAACTGGAAGGATTTACATTTTTACCCCTTTTTCTAATGGGAGACGCTTACAAATGGGCAAAATACGGGGAGAGAGTTATTGTTGTTCCTTATACTGGATATTTCTCTAATCTCTTAACCCGTTTAGGAGGATTTGTCCTTGTTTCCCAACTCTGCAGATATAATCCTGATCTGATAGGATTACTTAAACCTTGGGAAGAGATCAAAGACAGAGTACCAGAAATAATTAGGAAGAAGGGGCTGGAAATAGTGAAATTCCACTTTGACGAAGAAAAATTAAAGGAGCTTATTCAGTGCATAAGTAATGAAAAATTTAAAAAAGAATTTGAACTAGAAGCCAAAGAGAATAAGGTCAATATATCCACATTATTTCCTCTCATCCGCCTTAACGGTGAAAAGGAGAAATTCTTAGAATCACTATATGGTTTACTTTTAGAGAAAAATATGTCTCGTGGAATTATTTTATTCTATGGAGTATTAGATAAAATAGAAGTACTTCATTTCCTTCCGGAAGAGTGGGAAAATGTAAGCAAAAGAGCAAAGAATAACCTTAATTACTTCTTCAATTTCGATAATGATATAGCTATTGGTAACCCAGGATCTTTTTGGAAAGGGATAAAAATCCCTAAGGAATTTTATGAAAATTGGAAGAATTTTTATAATGAATCATCTTATAATAATACACAGCTTAATAGGTTAAAAAAGGTTTGCCGTTTCAAGTGGATAAACTCTGGTAGGATTTTCAATGGTAACGACGTATATCCTGGCATTAAGGATGTTAAAATAAAGCAGATTAAACTTATTTCTACAGAGATTGAGTTTAATGGAAGTCTAATCCAGTGGATATATTTGGATGACCTTAAGCAAATACGTGAAAATTTAGACAATCAACAGATTGCATATAATCCAACCAATAGGTTGATTTATATTAGCAAGTTTGCTAGGGAGGAGAAAATCAAACTCGTAGATAAAGAAAAAGCGGTGAAGTTAAGAAAGTTTTGTGTGGTATTACTGCAGAAAGAGGCAATAAATGAAAATAATGCAAGAGGGGTAGTGAACTCTTCAAAAGAAGATTGGAATACTTTCTTCAAAAAAGCTCCTCGATATTTTAACGCATATTCATTTAGTAAAGGTAAGGTTTACCAAATGAAAAGAGATACTTCACAGCAGCTTATAGAAATAGGTATGAATTCTGAGTTTAGAGATCGCTACGGTATCGCCTTTAGAAATATGATGATCCATACTAACGGCTTTATTTTGGAAGGTCTTGCAGAGGAGTTATAAATGGCTATTTATTATTGGCTTAAGTTTTCCTTTTCCCATAAGGGATCTAGTCTCATTTTGGCGTTCTTTGAAGACGATATGAATTCATTTGAAAACATTAAAAAAGAAGTTAAAATGAAATTTGAAAAAGAAGTTGGAATAAAAGTGGAGGTCGGTCAAGATACTGCTACTGATTTGCAAAATTTGAAGGAAAAAATTAAATCCCAGTTAGAGAGTTGGAGAAAAGAAGAGATCATATTTATTGCATTCGATAGAATATTTATAGGAATTAGCGATATAGCTGGTGAGGAATTGATAAAAGAGTGTAGCAATAATTATTGGTGTTTCCTATTTACACGTGATTTGCCAGTAGATTCGGTTCTAAATGAGTTAAGGAAACAAAATAGGTTTCTTCAATGGTATACGAAAACGCAGATAGTCTATCTATTAAGCGGTATTAGAACAGCAATAGATAAACCGAACATACAGAAAAATTTCTGGGGAATCCCACTAGAAATACATGTCCAACAGTTATCTCTCCTCAAACACAGCATTGCTCATCTCTGGTTACCACTGGATATTGATTTGCAGGGAATAAGAGAATGTTATAATGATGGAAGGAAGGATGCTGCTTGTAAATACCTTGAAGATGTCCTAGAAGATAAAAAGGATAAAACAAAAGACCAAAATAACAATCCCACATACACATCCTATCGACAGAAACTGGCAGTTTTGCAATATATGATTACGGGTTTTGATTTTGGGGTTCAGGGTTCGGAGTTAAATGACCCGTGCAGTGAGGATGCAAAGCCAGTGGATTGTTCTAAAGAAGTAAAAGAGTTTATGAATGGTAAAGAATCGGTTCTTGAATTGATTGAAAAACGGGAAAAAGTCAATAATGATTTGATAAAAGAATGGCATGAAGTTAAAGGGAAATATAAAGAGATAGAGAAATTAAATAAAAAAATAGAAGAAATTGGAAAATTTGAGCAAACGCTTCTCACTCTTGCTGGGCTAGTTACGAACTTACAGCCCACAAATGATACCAATTCTCCAATCTTCCAATTTATGTGCCTGTTAGATTGCAGAATTCAAAATAAGAAATACGATAATGTTAGTGAAATCCTTAATTTCTTTCAGTCCCATAAATTGCTTGATGAAGAAGGAAAAGAAAAGCAATTCTCCATTGGTAGTATAGATAAACCTATTGAATCTTTTAACGACTGGTTCTGTGCACTAGATGATTGTCTTCATAAAATTAGAGAAAACCTTTATAAGTAAAGAGGAATATAAAATATGATTGACATTAGTGAAGTAGTAAAATCTACTAAAAGATATTTTCGATATGTTTGGGATTGGAAAGAAGAAGAGATTGAACATATCGATATTAAATTTCTTGTAAATGATGAAACAGGAAATATAGGAGAAATAATAAGTCAAAATATTCTTTCTTTACCTCTAATGATTGTGGTAGGCAAAGAGCATGATTTTAGATTGAAAGAAATCTATGAAGATAGTGATGAGTATCTTAAAAAAATAACAGAGTGGAAATTTTTGTATAAATTGTTCCCGGAGAGAATCGGGTATGTGAGTGCTCCTTTTAAACCAGAATTAATGTGGATTCCAAAGCAAGATTACGAATACAAACTAAATTTAGAAAATATTAAAAGTATATTTGATACTATCAGTAGACTTACAAGGAAAATTAAGAAAAACTTATTGTTAAATGAAAATTTGAAGGACCCATACTACTTTATTAAAATCGCTGGCAGATACTTTACAACTGAAGATATGGCGGAAAAATATTCAATAGGACATGAAACTGCTGAACAGTCTAGATTTCTGCACCAGATGTCAAATCTACTTGCTGGATTAATAAAAGTAATAAAGAATAATAAAAATGGTAGTAATATAAAGCATGTTTTGATCATTGATAATAATATAAAACGGTATATAAATGAGATAGATACTAGGTTTAAAGAAATTTTTAAAAAAAATACTACCCTCGAAGAAATAATAGGATCATGTTCAAGTATTATAGAGACTTATTATTATGATTCAAATTTCAATAATTTATATTCAAGGTTATCTAAAGTTAAAAAAGATAAAGAATTTACAATAAATGTTAAAAAAAATGGTTCTGGAGAAATTGTTACAAAAGATATTAATAAGGATTTTGAATGTATCCTTGTAGATATCTTTTTGGGTGAGGATGTACCAAGTGGTATTGAAATAATGCAGATTTTAACTAGTAAATTTCCGCATGTTCCTTCGTTTGCTCTAAGTGTAAGTGATGATTTTAGTATAATTAAAGATGCAATAAAAGAAGGTGCTGACTATTATATCTTAAAAAATCAAATTTTCTCTCTGCCATTTGTCTATTACACTTATATTGAGGAATTGGGAAAAATCATTCTATATTTAAAAGAAAATAAATACAAGAAAAACTTAATAGGCAATATAAGATATTGGAAATTTAAGAAGAACCTATTATGTTTTGGTGATAAATGCTATCACATGATAGACCACTCCTACAAGCATACCCTTGATGATTGGAATTATATGAATCAAGTCTTGATACCGCTTATAAAGGAAAAAACGAAACAAGGGATTTTTGGAGAAGATGATGATTTACTTTATGCCTTCTGTATGGCTATATGGCTGCATGATATAGGGCATAAGGGAAATGATAATTATGGGGAGCCTCATCTAATTAGAGATAATCATGGATATTTATCAGGAGAACTTATTTTAAGGTATCCGGAGATTTTCAGAATTAAAGACCTCAGAATCAATGAAATAAGTGGTAATAAGCCAAATAAAGTCGATGTAGATGATTATTATGACCATAATTCTATTGATTTTTCTCAGGTTTCAGCTATTGAAATGATCTATAACCGAGAATTGGAAAAATTAACAACCACAGAAATGATTGCACTTATTGCAATGTATCACAAAAGCAACACCCCTCTTGATTGGACTGAGTATAAAAAATTAATGGAAGATAAAAA
The DNA here is from genome assembly GCA_000493965.1 of Candidatus Aminicenans sakinawicola JGI OTU-1. Classification (GTDB taxonomy): domain Bacteria; phylum Acidobacteriota; class Aminicenantia; order Aminicenantales; family Aminicenantaceae; genus Aminicenans; species Aminicenans sakinawicola. Next base: position 1,882 of record AWNV01000018.1, on the reverse strand, counting down.
ATCTATTCCATTAGAGTATTTCATTGATAGAGGTAAAAATGATAAAAATATTCTTACTCTTGAAAGAGTTTTAAATAAACGGCTTAGAATTAGTGAATTAAAGAATAAGTGCGAGAATTTTAATGATACTGTAGGTAATAGTTTGCAAAATAAACTAAAGGAGAAAATAGATTCTAAAGAGAGATTTTTAACACTAACTGCTCTCTTTAGATTTATTGATAGTATAGATATAAGAAGCATAAGGGTTGGGGGTGTTACTGAAAAAGAATTGAAAGAAACGGTGATAAAAAATGATGCTGAATATCAGTTCAAAAAAATGAAAACTGAGTTATTTAATCTGTTAAAAGATCTTAGTGATCCCGTGGCTGCAATTTTTGTAAAAACTTTTTACCAGGATGTTTTAGAAAAAATTAAATCCGGAGAGTTTACTCAACTGAATTTACCAGATGATTTGTTAAAGGATGGTAAAAAAATTATCAATTATAAATCTCTGGTTGATTATGCCTCTTTTATTGCTCTTCAGCCTACTCATTTCAATTTACATTCAAGTGTGAAAAAGATAGATTTTATATACAAAGGAAATTTGTGTTTTGATATTAATCTTACTACAGATAAAGAAGTAGAAGACCTTGAAAAAATGAAGGTTAGAGAGAGAGGTAAAAAGGAACAATCTGTCTATGATAGAATTATAGGTAAAAATTGTTATATAAAGAAAGAACTTGAAGGAGCAAAACATATTCTTAAGCAATGCTTGAATAATGTTAAGATAACTCTCATTAATACTGAAGGTAAAGTAATTGATACAGTCAACTGGAGCGCTAATGGTTAATATGAAAGTAACAGTTTTAACCGGAAGCGACGATTTTAATGTTTCGCTTGAAAGATATCTTTACTTTGTTTTTTCTGAGCAAATTACAGATATTTTTAAGGCAAAGCTGGGACAGCCGGAAACAATGAGACCTGAGATGCTTTCTTCACAACTATGGATTGCAGAAGCATTTAATCCTGAAGATATTAATAATCCTGAAGGTTTCCGTACAGTAAAAAAATTTGCCGGAAATACCTGTTCTCTTTTGTTTTTTACTTCAGATACGCCAGAAACTTTTCCAGTAGAAGGGAGGTTTTGGTTTACTATTCCCTCTAAAACAAAGTTATCCAGTAAGATTAAACAGGTAATAGAAAACTTGCCGCCTACTATTGGGGAATTTCAACGGCTTGAAAGATTATTGCCTATTCTTGGGGGAAAACCTTTCCACTATCATCATGATTATCACAATAAAAATTAATCAAATTATTATATATTACAGAAACGTGTAATGTGCGAAAATTTTTATAATTGCCAAAAATTGAAATAAAATATAAAATCAGAGTAGAGGCTTAGATGTCCAAGGAACCAAAGATATTGATAGTTGATGACATTGAAGAATATTTAAAATCTCTCAAGGCTATTCTGGAAAATAAATTTAGTGTTATTACCTCAACATCGCTTGAAGATGCCAGAAATAAAGTTTCCAATGACATAGAAATTATCTTACTTGATATTAGATTAGATGAAAATGATGATGCAAATAAAGATGGTTTATTACTTCTAGAATGGATTAAAAAGAAATATCCTGAAATACCTGTAGTTATGATGAGTGGTTACAAAGAATTTGATTTGGCTGTAGATTCTTTGAATTTGGGCGCGTCATATTTTTTGCGCAAGCCTATTAATTCTTCCGAACTCAATGTTATCTTAAAAACGATAATGGAAAAAAGTGTGCTCTTCAGGGAGAATGTCGAGTTAAAAGAAAAACTGAAAAAATTCAAGACATAGAAAAATATTACAAAATAGAGATTTATTTAAGTAAAACTATAAGATATGGAATATATGAAGAAAAAG